>CAYQLL010000080.1:0-4898 GCA_964418405.1 uncultured Christensenella sp.
GCATTACGAGGCATACACCAACAAAAAACAACTAATTTCCGACCTTGTGCATATACACAAAAAAGGTGTACTTGCTGGACTTTCAATCAAACCCGAAACCGATGTTATTGAAATTATGGACATTTTGGCGTATTGCAATTTGGTGTTAGTTATGAGTGTTGAGCCGGGGAAAAGCGGGCAAACATTTTTGGACGGTACATACAAAAAAGTCAAAATACTAAAAAAACTTAAAGACGAGAATAATGCGAAATTCAAAATTGAAGTTGATGGTGGAGTCAACCCAGAAATTGCCCAAAAACTAAAAGAAAGTGGTGCAGACATAGTTGTCAGCGGGAATTTTGTCTTTACAAGTGAAAATCATGAGCAAGCAATAAATATGCTTAGATAACACAACTTTTGTTCGTTTTGCATATTATGGTGTAAGGAGCAAAGATATGAGAATAATTTGCGTAAAAGCACCAAAGTTTTTATCGGGAGTACTCAAAGTTGTGCTAAAAAGACTTGTCATAAAATAGGTGCAAAAAAACTCACCAAAATATTGGTGAGCAATTTTTTTTGTTTGATTAGTTGGCTTTTTTTGCTGTTTTGATACATTTTGTGCATGCTCTAACCGATTGTTCTTTTCCATCAACAACCATTGTTGTCTTTTGCAAATTAACTTCATAAGTGCGATTTGATTTTCTATTACTATGGCTAACATTGTGTCCGCCCATTTTGCCTTTTCCGCATACTTCACATACTCTGCTCATAATTTCCTCCGTAACTTTTTTTAATTAACACAAAGATAGTAGCATTTTTTTTGAAACAAATCAAGAGAATTTTCATATTTTTTTGAAAAATTGTAAAAAATACTTGAAGTATTTAATGTTTTATAGTATATTAGTTTGTACGAATAGTTTTTCTAGGAGAAAATATGGCAGTTGAAACAAACAATTTTTATGGCAAGATAACAATTTCAGACGACGCTATTGCAGCAGTCGCTGGTTTTGCTACGCTTGATTCATATGGTGTTGTTGACCTTGTTACCAAAAATCTCAAAGACGGCATTCGTGAATTGTTAGTTAAACAACCTTATTCAAAAGGAATAAGAATTTCAAATATAGACAACAGGATATTTATTGATATATACTGTATTCTAAAATACGGTATTTCTGTAAGCGCAGTCGCTGAGAGTTTGAAAAAGACAATCAAGTACAGTGTGGAAGATTTCACAGGTATGATTGTTGACACAGTGAATATTCACGTTGTCGGTGTAAGAGTTTAGGAGAAAAATTATAATGCAAAAGTCAATAAATGGCGCTATTTTTAGAAAAATGATAATCGGAGGCGTTTCGCTTCTCGACCAAAATAAACAATATGTTGATTCACTCAACGTTTTCCCTGTTCCAGACGGTGACACAGGAACAAATATGTTCCTTACAATGAAGTCGGCAGGCAATGAAGTTAACAACTGCCCAGACAACACGATAGCAAACCTTTGTGCTGCTTTTTCAAAAGGTGCACTTCGCGGAGCAAGAGGGAACTCTGGTGTTATCACTTCACAAATTATCAAAGGAATGACATCAGTTCTTAAAACTGTTGAAACAATAACCACCAAAACTTTTGCAAAGGCTATGGTGGAAGGAAGCAAAGTTGCTTACAAAGCCGTAACAAAGCCCAAAGAAGGAACAATTTTGACTGTAATTCGAGTTATGAGCGAACAAGCAGTTGAAATTTCCAAAAAGCAAACAGATATGGAAGAGTTTTTGCGTCTAGTTTTGGAAAAGGGCGAAGAAGTTTTGCAACAAACCCCAGAAATGCTTCCTGTACTCAAAAAAGCGGGCGTTGTTGACAGCGGTGGCAGAGGTCTTATTGTTATATTTACAGGCTTCTATAAAGCCCTAATTGGCGAAGAAGACTTCACAACAGTGTTTGATGACGGACAACCAATTCAAACGGCGGACGATGTCATTGCCGACATAAATAACCTTGCCGACATTGAATTTGGCTATTGCACCGAGTATATGATTATAAATATGAACAAAAAGACCACCGAAGCAGACATAGACAAACTTCGTGAAAAACTTATGGCAATTGGCGACAGTGTGCTTTGTATTGGTGACCTTTTGTTAGTCAAAGTCCATGTTCACACAAACCAACCAAACCTTGCACTTGGCTATGCTTTGGAACTTGGCGAACTATATAACCTAAAAATAGAAAATATGCGTGAGCAAAACAGAGAACTCAAGAAAAAAGCAAATCAAAAGAACATTGAACTCAAAGAACTTGGAATGGTCAGCGTTGCACCGGGCAAGGGCATTGCAGAACTTATGAAAGACCTTATGATTGACGAAATCATTCAAGGCGGGCAAACAATGAACCCAAGTGCTGCCGACATTGCCACAGCAGTGGACAAAGTGCCAGCCAAAACAGTATATGTTTTCCCAAATAACAAAAATATTATCCTTTCCGCTGAACAAGCAAAAGGACTCACAACCAAAAATCTTATTGTTATCCCAACAAGAAGTATCCCAGAGGGCATAAGTGCCGCTTTGGCATTTAACCCAGATGCAACAGTTGACGAAAACACCGAAAATCTTTCAAACGCATTCACAAACGTTAAAAGTGCATCAGTAACTTACGCAGTTAGGGCAACTCACGTAGACGGCTTTGATTTGTCAGTTGGCGAGATTATTGGTCTTGACGAAAAAGCAATTTTGTCAAAAGGTAACCTAGTTAACCCAACAACGGAAGACTTGATTGCAAAAATGATTGACGACAGTGTGATAAATATCACGTTATACTATGGCGAAGATGTAAAACAAGAAGACGCCGAAGCCCTTAGTGCCACACTATCTCAAAAATATCCAAACTGCGAAGTCACTATAATTGATGGTGGACAACCAGTTTACTACTATATTATATCTATGGAATAAAAAAACTCGCCAAGTAGCAAAAGTTGCTTGGCATTTTTTATGCAAAAATTTCATTTTTTTGCCATTATATCAATAAATTGTGATATATATTTTTTGTTTTTATCATCAAGATTACGATATTTTCGTATAAGTAGCATTTCATCATCAGTGTACCCACTAGAATCGGAAAAAAATTCTGAAAGCGAGATATTAAAAGCGCCACAAATTTGCTTTAATGTGGCGATGCTTGGGATTGAATGTCTTGTAAAAATGTTTGAAACAGTTGATTGTGTAAGCTCAGATTCTTCTGCTAATTTGTAAATTGACCATTCTTTTTGCTTTCTTAAATAATCGATTTTTGCAATCACATCCATAAAACACCTCTTTTTTCATTATATTATACTTTTTTTTAACAAATATAACTCAAAGTGATTGACAATATAACCCAGTTGAGTTATAATAACCATGCATAAGTACATATTTGACTTTCAAAAAGTGCTTTTGTTAGTCACTAGCACATTATTCTTGGATAGGACTTTGGTTCGGCAAGAATTCACTCCATACCCTAAATTCTTATCGAACTAGAGTCTATCCAAAAATAATGTGCAAAGTGGCAAAGAAGAAAGGAGCGAAATTATGAAAAAAACTAAAACAATAAGCAAATTTAAAATTTTGGCAATGTTAAGTTTAATGTGTCTTTGTGTTATGGCACTATGCTTTGGCGTGTTGTCTGCATCGTCAGTCAATTACAATCTGAGCGGTAAATTATCATATGAAATAAAAGACGCATATGTAGAAATTTCGTCTACTCAATACACAACCAAAAACACAAGCATAACCCAGGCATCGGCATTTAAGACGTTTGCAAGTGCATATGAAACGAACGGTAAAAAGAATAATCTAACTCTCCTAAATGACCTTGGCACATTCAATTCACTAAATAACGATGTGGCCACCTATGAAGCATCAAATAGTGTGAGTTTAACCTATGATGTTGACACAAAAAATATCAACGTCATACTTGTAACGGTGGAAAATCTAAGTTCAGTTCCGGTTTATGTAAAAATAATTGATAATGGGGAAATGGACTTTTTTACTACAAACAGTTTTATCTATCGCTCGCAAGACAAAGAAAGTCTATCCGCCAGAAGTACAGCAACTTTTGTTATTGGCTATATGCTAAAAGACAAAACACAAACAATATCACAAATCGACTATGGCTACACCTTTGAAGTAGGCCTTGCCGAAAACTACTCTCCACTAAAATTCCAGGAGGCACAAACAAAGCAAGGTTACACACCATATTCAGGGACTTTCACCAAATCTGCCTACTATTATGTGGAAATGGGTGACTATTATGGCTTACCAGTAAGATGGAAACTAATCGCCGAGAAGGACACAAGTTCTTCAAAAAGTGATGGTTCAGTCGCGGGTGTGTATAAATATAGCGACACAACGAAATATAAAACCATCTCCACCGCCACCCAAGATGGACTAGCAAGCTACAAAAATGTAGACGGAATATTCTTGCAAGAAACTATGACTGCATACGAGTATGTATATTATGAGAGCGAGGATGGAGATATATGTGAAGACGGCACATATGACCGATGTTACGATGAAAGAACAGACGGAAGCTGGCTAGGCTTAACAAGTTGTTCCTTTAATGGATATAAATCATCAAACTCAGTATATTATAAAACCGACGATAGTGGGAATATAGTAACAGATAGTAGCGGAAATAAAATACTCGCCAACGATTACTATAACAGTAGAATAAGAGAATATCTGAATGGAACGGATGTAAATAAATATATGGAATCTTCTGGTGTAGCACACACAGGTGGGCACACATCGAACTATCTAACTGACCTAAATATATCCACAGATAATAGTATATATTCCAAAATAACCGCTCGAACATCGATGGAAATGAAGACAGGAACATTCTCAAGTAATGTATGGACACCAAGCACGACCGACTACGGTTCAGGAAAGACCACA
>CAYQLL010000081.1:0-4727 GCA_964418405.1 uncultured Christensenella sp.
AAAGTGTTTATGCAATTGGAGAGACTTACACAGAACAGTACATAAAAATATATGAAAACGACACTTTGCAAGATTATAAAATTGAAGACAAAGGTAACAAGAAAACATACTATATTAATTATTATGTATTGGACGGAGAGACTAGAAACACAACCCCCAAAATTACAACAGCTGTTGAAGCTGAGTTTGTTGTAGAATATGTGATAACAACATCTTTTGACGAACAAATCATAAAAGAAAGACATATTGTTGTTAGCGATGATATTATAAAGCAAGAATCAATGGACACAACGCTATATAGTGAACTTTCAAAAATAACTAACAAAGATTATGTATATAAGTCAGATTTTAGCACATTGCAGAACATTGATTTATCAAACAAAGGGCTTACTTCGATCAAAGGACTAAACCTAATTTTAGTTGATACTATGATTATTAATCTTTGCGATAATAACTTAAATGATTTGACTGAACTTGATAATATTCGTGCAAGTAGTAATGCAAAACTTCTTTTAATTTTTAACAATTTTGAAAATATAGTTGGGGACTATTCCAATTGCGTATTTGGTTTGCAAAATATCCAAAGGACATATCTATCATCAAACAATAAAGTGGAAATTGCGGATATTTATGAAGACTTTGCAACATATTTTGATTTGACATTCGGCGAATATGAAATTATTAGTGGAACAATTTGGCAAAAAACATTTGGGACAAATCTTGCTTGTCGATTCACATTAAAGGGGACAAGTATAAGTTATCAAAAACTTGTGGACAATATTTATATTGACAACAAGGAAAATGAGATTGTGAAAGAATTTTCGGACACTTTTTTATACAACTTTGATAATTTGTTTGAAGTCAAAGGAACAAATAGTGGTGCTTTGGACATAAGCAATAATTATCAAAGCATAGTAAGTTTGCTATCTAAAGTGGGAACATATACTCTTGAAAGTGTTTTTACCTACAATGGTCAAAAATTACAACAAGATATAACTATAAAGGTTGTAAATACAAGGGAATTGACAAAGGTAAGCGAAGCGGAAAAAGAGATATATATTCAAAATCAAAGACAATATGATGAGTTATTTGCAAGTGACGAATGTGTTTACTTTGACGAGTATGAACAAAGACAAATAAAAGTGAAGGGTCAAACATTGACTCTTAGTGGCTATGGGGCTTATAATGTCGAGTTTTCTGCAAAAGCATCTAGCGGAAAAATTACCAAATATACCAGAGTTGTGCATTATGGAGATGTTCAACTTAATGCGACATCGTCAAAAGAACAGTATAATACGGCATTTGAATTGCCACTTAAAATTTTCGAGTTCACAAACAACGACTTAAAAATTAGCTACAAATATGACAACGGACAATGGCAAGAGTATAACAATGGTGTAAGTTTGAAAAAATATGGTGATATCGATCTAACTGTACAAGTTGTACATTCAAAAAATAACGATATTGTGTACAATTTTAGTTATCTTGTAAAAATTGTTGATGAAACAAGTCCGCAAATTACATTAATTGGAGCATACACTATAACAAATTGGGCAGGACAAAATTATGTTGAAGCAGGATACAAAGTTTCGGATAACTCTACATTGCAAGTTTTGACAAATCAAAATGAGTCCGAAGACTTATCACTGGAAATTTCATATCTTTATAAAGCACCAAACGAAGACAACTTTGTGCAAGTAAAGGGCATAGATAACACAAAAATTGGAACGTACAAAATAAAGTATAAGGCAACAGATAATGCAGGTAATGTTGCAAAAGAAGAAAGAATTATTAATATTGTTTATGCACCTGTTGAACAAATAGAGATTAATGAGAAATTGCTTTTAACACAATATAGCCAAAACAAAAAAGTTGAATTTTATGCGAATGTTATCAGCGACTACATAACCGATCCTGATGTTAAACTTAATTGGTATGTGAATGATGAACTTATAAATTGTGTGGGTGGTGCGTTTGCATACACTTTCAAAGATGCTGGTGAGTATACGATATATGCAACCTTATCCACTGATGAAAGTATTGGGACACAAGTTGCAACTATAACTGTTTATGCAAAATCTGAATACGAAAATTTGGTACTATACATTGGTCTTGGGCTTGGGGCAGTGACTGTAATTGGATTTGGAGCGTTCTTTATTAGTGTCTATCGTAAGAGAAACTTCTATTAATTTGGGAAAATTAACGATTTGCCTTTCCAATTCAAGATGGAGTTTTGGATCTTTTGTTTGTGAACAAAATGCAAGTTATTAATAAATCTAAAAAAGTTTGAATGCATAGAATTTTATGTTTATAAATTCAAAAAAATTATTGGCAATCCAGCTAATAATTTTTTTGTGGAAATAGGGAAAAGATATCTAAAGTTTTTGGGTAAGTGTTAGGTAACAAAATAGGACGGAGAAGTAGGCATTTTTAACTTGGGAGGTGTAGGGAATTGTGGTTGACGAAAGGTCGGCTAGAGTGGAAAGAATATTTGATAGTGTAGACAATGAGAGTTTTATTTCAAGAAGCGATGATGTGAGTTTGCTATTAAACAAAGTTTCAAAAGTTGATTGAATTTTTTGTTGGTCGGAAATGATGTCGCTAAGTAAGACTTTTGACTGAATTTCGCTGTATAGATTTGTGTCGATTGACACGGAAAGGTCATACAGTTTTTTGTATAAATTTTTGTGAGAAGACAGCGCTTTATTTAGCGTTGTTTTTTCTTGGTCGGTTAGTTTGCACTTTATTTGAATTTCGTCGAAATTTAGTTGCAAAATTGTTGGGGCAATGTCGCTTTCAGTTAAAGTTTTTGCAACATTTTCGGCGTCAGATTTATTTTCATAGCACGACGCTAGGATATGATAGGCGTCTTGTGTTTGATAGATATAGCCCGCGCCATTTTTACGCATAACAATTTCGCTTAGTTCTCTTGCACCAGTTTTTGTTTGAGATTGATACAAACTCAGTGCATAGACAAAAAAGGCGGAGCATTTGACATCGCTTGAAGTGATATTTGAAAACCCGCCAACAGTGATTATGCTTGAAAAAATTCCCGCCAAGGATATGCACAAACTTAGCGATAAAAGCATAAAAAATATTGAAAAAACTTTTGTTTTTGAGTTTTTTTTGAAAATTTTTGTCACCATTTCTTGCACTCCGAGATTTTTTGGGTTACAATGTACGTAAACCTATTAAATTTTATGCCAAAATATGACAACATATGCCTAATTGGGCATAGTTTCTTTTTTGCACAATAATTTATGTGGGGATAAAATAGAATAAAGGAGAAAAATATGCAAATAAAACCACTATATGATAGAGTTATCGTTTTGCCACAAAAGGCGGAGAATAAGTGTCCGTCGGGGATAATTTTGCCACAAGTTAGTGACGAAAAGTCGTCGCTTGGCGAAGTTGTGTTCATAGGCGATGGTCAAACTTTTGAAGGGAACAAAGTTGAAATGCAAGTTAAAATTGGCGACAAAGTGCTTTATTCAAAGTTTGCAGGAGCACCATACAAAATTGACGACAAAGATTACGTTATAATGCGTCAAGCAGATATTTTGGCGATAATAAAAGGAGAATAAAATGGCTAAAAAAATTATATACAATGACGAAGCAAGAAAAAAACTTGAAATTGGTGTCACAAAACTATGCGACGCCGTAAAAATTACACTTGGACCAAAAGGCAGAAATGTTGTTTTGGGCAGAAAATATGGCGCGCCACTAATTACCAACGACGGCGTGACAATTGCAAAAGAAATTGAACTAGACGACCCTTTTGAAAATATGGGGGCAAGTTTGATTAAAGAAGTAAGCATAAAGACAAACGACCTTGCGGGCGACGGAACAACCACAGCATCTGTGCTTGCGCAAAGCATCGCTACAAAAGGACTTAAATGCTTCACTTTTGGTGCGAACGCAATGGCACTAAAGAGCGGAATACAAAAGGCAACAAAAAAAGTTTGCGAACTACTTAAAACTATGTCAAGACCAATAAATAGCGATGTTGAGATAAAGCAAATTGCGTCAATTTCCGCAGGCGACGATGAAGTTGGCGAGATTATACTTGAAGCAATTAAAAAAGTTGGCGAAAATGGTGTAGTCACTATTGAAGAAAGCGAGAGTATGCAAACAACACTTTCAGTTGTTGAAGGAATGCAGTTTGACAGGGGATATTTGTCGCCATATATGTGCAGTGACACAGAAAAAATGATTGCAAACCTAGACAACGCATATATTCTTGTAACCGACAAAAAAATTTCCGCCATATCCGACCTTTTGCCAATCTTGGAGCAAGTTATAAAAACGGGCGAAAAATTGTTGATAATTGCTGAAGACATTGAAAGTGAAGTGCTTGCAACTCTTGTTGTGAACAAACTTAGAGGAGTGTTTAATTGCGTGGCAGTGAAATCTCCTGCTTTTGGCGACAAGAAAAAAGACTTTCTGAGCGATATTTGCACGCTTACAAAAGCAACACTTGTGTCAAGCGAAATTGGACTTGAACTAAACAAAATCACTCTTGAACATCTTGGGCGGGCAAAAAGCGTGACTGTTACAAAAGATTCAACAACAATACTTGCAAGCGACGGGGAAAATATTGAATTAAAGCAAAAAGTAAAAGCATTAAAAGAACAGTTGAATAAATGTTCAGCCGAATATGACAAAGAAAAAATAAAAGAGCGACTTGCAAAACTTGACGGCGGTGTTGCAGTATTTAAAGTTGGCAG
>CAYQLL010000082.1:0-4671 GCA_964418405.1 uncultured Christensenella sp.
AGGAAATATCCAATTCATTCAAAGGTGTTGAAAAATCTTATGCAATTCAAGCAGGCAGAGAAGTGAGAATAATTGTAAAGCCAGAACAAATTTCAGACGCGGATGCAATGTTCCTTGCAAAAGATATTGCAAAACGCATTGAAGAAGAAATGGAATATCCAGGACAAATCAAAGTCAATGTGATTAGGGAAAGTAGATTTTCCGAATACGCAAAGTAAACATAAAAATATCTCGAATTGTGAATTAATTCGAGATATTTTTTGACTAATTTAATATGTCTGTTACAATTTTATATGGAATGAAATTAATGATAAGCATTGATAAATATATAAATGTTGTAACAAAGGTTGATATATTGTCAAGTTCAATGCCACAAATTAGGTTGATGCTAAACAATATCACAATGCAAAAGATAACTGTTATAACAAGCGTTGTCCACGATGCAAATAATTTTTGCATAAAGTTTTTTATTGGGTTGTTTTTGTTTAAGTAAACCATAACAACTTTGTAGCAAAGCAGTCCAAGTACAAGTAGTGGACAAACAATATATAGCCAATTCCAACTTGGTTGTGCTTTGATGTTGAATGCAAACATTAAAATTGTTTCAATTAGAACAAGTGAAAATAATGTTATGGACGAAATTAGAGTTGTAAGTTTGTTATTAGCTTTGCCTACTTTTACTTGTCTTGATTTTGTATACACACCAAACTTAACACCAATGTTTTGATAATATTCCTTTAGACTTTCAAAATCGCTTTTAACTATGTCGCTTTGTGAATATGAAACATCTTGTATTGATATGCCAACTTGAGTATCTTCATAATCTGTGTTTTGCTTTTCAAATATCTTTTTGTCAATTATATTGTCTTGTGTATTTACTTTAATATGTTCAAATCTTGTTGGTGTAATTTTCTTAACTCTTGGGATATTTTCAATATGCTTAGTGATTACAACTGCACCATCTTTTTTGTGAATTTCATCACTATGCTCAGTTGGTTGCTCAATTGTTTCGTTAATTTCAGTCTTATTAATATCACTTATATTATCGTTTATTTCGTCATTTATTTTCAACTCTTCTTGTGAGTCAGTTTCAATATTATTATTTGATGTATCTAAAGTATTGTTTGAAACATCATCCAAATCAATAAATTGTACAAAATTATTATTTTCATTTGTTTCATCTTTAACTGCAAAATTAGATTCAGTAGGGGAGAAAGAAACAAAATTAATAGTATCTTGTTCTTTTGTTTGAGCAATGTTATCGTTTTCAGTTAATTTATCCATTTTGATTGTTGCAATTGTTGTGTTATGCTCTGCTGTGTAATTTTCTTCATAATCATCCTCAAATTGCATTGGTTTTGATTTTAATTGACTAGCAAAACTTTTTTGCATATTTCCAAAATTATTAAAAAATTTATTTTCGTATGTTTTGTTATCGATTTTGTATATGTTTGATTCATAAGATGTTAAAATTTCTTCATTGTTTTTATGTCTTAATGCTTCTATATTATTATTTTCACTTTCGCTTAAATCTGGCGTTTCATCGGCACTATCTCTTAGTTCTTTTATACAGTCAAAAACATCATCCGATGGTTCACACACTTGAGGTTTCGTGAACAAATCAAATTGCACATACGTTTTGGGAATTTGTGCTTCTCTTACTTCTTGCTCAGTTGCTGTTTTTTGAGCTTTTGCATTGTCAAACAAATTGCCTTGTTTTAATATTGTTGGTTTTTGTTCTACTTTTTGTTTTGCTTCAACATTTGATATGTTTTCACTATTTTGAGCGGGAAAATCAAAATTCCATTTTTCAGCATATTTTTTGCCGTAATCCGTTATGCTATAGTAGTGCCTTCTACCACCAATGTCACTATCTCTCCAATACGATGATATAAGATTTTGGTCTTCCATTCTCTTTAGGGCAGAATAAAGACTTGGTTGCTTTACAACCAAAGAATTGTTTGTTTTAGATTTAATTTCCTCAATTATTTCATAGCCATACTTATCACTTTCAAGTAGGACGCGCAAAATAATATTTGATAATTTGCCCCTTGGCAATTCTTCTTTTGTCATTATATTTTCCTTAAGTTATATTTTTATTATAATCGCAAACTAAAGTGTTGTCAATCTTTTATAAGTACTATGCAAACACATAATACTATGTTTTTTCTTTGCATAGTACACAAAATGTTGTATAATAGAGTATATGGAAGTAAAAATTATAAGAAGCAAAAGAAATAGTGTTTCAATTAGAATAACAGATAACGGCGAAGTGCTTGTTCGTTGTCCTTTGAAGCTTCCTTTGTCAGAAATTACAAAGATTTTGCAAAAACGACAACAGTGGATTCAAAGCGGTATTCAAAATATTCATCAAAAACACGTAGACAATGCCGACTTTTATAACTACAAAAAAATACTACTAAATGGGCAACAATACCCAATAACAATTTGCAATAAAACAATAAAAATAGGGGATGATATTTTAATAAAAATGAAGGGGAATAATGTCAAAAGGACACTTGCAAGTTGGCTGCCAAAATATGCCCAATCTCTTTTATTTTCAAGACTTGACCTGATTTCAAATCAAAATGAGAAGCAATATAAAAGTGCGTTGTTAATGTCCGCAAGGAAAAAGTGGGGTAGTTGTGATAACTACAAAAATATAAGGCTAAATTTTAGACTTACAATGCTCCCAACAATTTTTATTGATTATGTTTGCATCCACGAACTTTGTCACACAAAATATATGAACCACTCCAAAAATTTTTGGGAAGAAGTGGCAAATTTCTTTCCAAATTACAAACAATGTAAAAATGATATGTCAAAATATAACTTTGTGCTTGAACTTTTTTAAGATAGGGGGAGAATAAAAATGTATAAAAAGGTTTTCCTATTTATTCGCAAAAGACAACTTTTGCGAATAAATAGGACCATAAAAGAATGAAATAGCAAAAAATTTTACTATTTCATTAAATTAAATTTATAATTTGTTTAACAAACTTTATAAAATCTGATATGCCAATATTTGCTAAATCATCTTCAATTATAATTTTTTCTATATCTAAGATTGACTTATATTTATACAAATTATTCAAATTAAAATAGATATAATTTATAACATTCAAAAACACATTATAAATATCATCTCCAACGAAAATTTGGTTTGGAATATTAAAAAGCAAACTTTCAATCAGAATTTGGTTTGGATAATTCCCGTATAGTTTATTATAAATTTCGTTAATTATTCGCAAAATACTTATATAATTTTCACCAACTTGCTTGTGTTTTTTTTCAAAATTCTTGTCTCTGTCACCAAAATCAATAAAACTTAACTTGTAATTGGTTGTGTTGAATAATTTGTACTCGCCTTCTATTCCAAAAACAAGATAAAGATTTATATTTACACCTAATTCATCTCGGCTATATATAAAGATTGAATTGTCAAGTATAGTTAAAAACGACTCATTGGAAAAAAAGTTGGATAACTCTATCATTAAATCATTTTTTAATGACAACAAATTGTAGTTTGTTACAACATTAAATGTTTGAACATTTTCTTCTTTTTGCTTGTTTTTCTTGGACTTTTTCTTTTTTTTCTTGCTTGTTTGATGCCATGCAGTTATAAAATTTTTGTATAATTTTTTAAAAAAATTTTTGTTAAGATTGTAACAATTTAATTCAAGTGTTGGTGCTTGCAATTTTACGAAAACATCCAGTGTTGAGTTTTCCCCTTCCGCATAATTTTTGCATTCATTAACAATTTCAAACCCAAAATCATTGATAACTGGATGTTTTGCTATAATCTTTTGAAATGACGTGTCAAGGCAGTCACAAATATAGTTATATGCAACCGACATATATTCTGAATTTATTGGACACGCTATTGAATTAATTAAATTCTCATCAAATATAACCTTTTTACTCTTCATTGTTTATATTATAACACAAAACTTGAAATAGACAAATACTTTTTTAAGAATATAATTTGACTTTATTGATGTTTTTGCGAATAAATTGTTCAATTTTATTGCAAAAATGTCATTTTATTGTTAATATATATATATGAGCAATTATATTAATCAAAGAAACAAAAAATGTCGAGAAGGAATTGGCAAAAATTTAGAAAATTTGCCAGATTTTTGTTTGGACTACTTTTTGGCTATCGAAAACACAACTTCCCCGCTCACCCGCTTAAATTATAGTCAAGATTTGGTTATATTTTTCGATTATTTATCACAAAACAAGTACAATAAAAAAGCGACAGATATAACTTATAGTGACCTAAATCAAGTTAAAGCGCGGGATATTGAGATGTTTTTAAGTTATGTCAACATGTATGAGCAAAATGGTAGACAATATGTTAACGGCGAAAAAGGAAAAGCGAGAAAACTTGCAACAATTCGCAGTTTTTTCAAATACCTATTCACTTGTGAAAAAATTGCAAGTGATGTTGCAATGAAAGTATCAACGCCAAAGATCCATACAAAACCAATTGTTAGACTTGAAACCAATGAAGTATGTAAACTTATAAATGAAGCCGAAAACCCACAAGGCTTAACTGACCGCCAAAAAGCGTTTAACAAACGCACAACAAAAAGAGATGTTGCAATTTTGACATTATTACTTGGAACGGGTATAAGAGTTAGCGAGTGTGTGGGGATTGATGTCAAA
>CAYQLL010000083.1:0-4643 GCA_964418405.1 uncultured Christensenella sp.
ACAATAATTTATGGTTGCAACACGATTTAAGTCGTGTTTCAATAGGGAACGGCTGAATGTGTGAACATATCTTTTGACTAGTTTTGTCTTGCAATCTCTTTCACAGCTTTGACAAGTTTTGTGCAGTCTGAAAAAGTGTTAAAGTAGCCAAGACTTGCACGCACTATTCCTTGCATGGTTGTGTTTAGTGCTTGGTGCTTTAGGGCGGCACAGTGCAAGCCTCCGCGGGTGCAGATTTGATATCTGTCGGACAGCATTTGTGACACTTCTGTTGAGCCATAATCACGTATATTAAAAGCAATAATTCCAAAAGAGTTGTTTGGATGAGTGTAGACTTTAACACCACTAGTGTTTGATAATTCATAATTAAGATAAGTTCCAAGGTCATCAATCTTGGAATTTATTTTTTCAAAGTTTTGTTTGACAAATTTTAGCCCTGCGCCAAGTCCCAAAATGTTTGGCGTTGCAAGTGTTCCGCTTTCAAAACTTTCTATCCCGCTTGTTGGCTGATAAACACTCTCGCTTTCTGTTCCAGTGCCACCAAATCTAATTGGTTTAAGTTTACTTCGCTTGGAAAAACAAAGAACGCCCACGCCCTGTGGGGAGTATAGCCCTTTGTGGGGCGCAAGGGCAAGTAGGTCGATGTAGTTTTTGTGCATATCTAAATCAAGGTGTCCCGCACTTTGTGCGCCATCAACACAAAACAAAATATTGTTTTCCGCACAGTATTCGCCAATGCTTTTTATGTCCGCAATCGCACCATCAACATTGCTCATATGATTGACGCAAACAAGATAGGTGTTTTTTTTGATGTGTGGCAAAATATCGTCAAGTGTCAAAATTTCTGGAGATTTTGGAGTTGCAACACTCACTTCGGTGCCATATTTTTTGTGCATCTCAAAAATTGGGCGGGCGGAAGCATTGTGGTCGTTTGACGAGATTACAATATGTCCGCCTTCTTTCATCGTGCCAAGCAGTGCCAAATTTAGTGCGTCGGTGCAACCAGCCGTGAACACAACATTTTGGGCGTTTAGATACTCGGCAATGTCTTGCCTTATTTGTTCAACTTGCATTGATGTGTCAATAGCAAGTTTGTGACCGCTTCGCCCGGGGTTTGCAGTAAATTTTGTGAAAGCGGAGCTCATCGCCTTTATAACTTCTTTTGGTTTTATGTTTGTTGTGGCACTGTTATCTAAATATATCACTCTTTGTCTCCTTTATCTATATACTAATATGGTATGAAATAGTATCAAATTCTGTTTACAAGGGAGAAAAATATGAACTACTGCATAATTGTTTTCAGGGCAAAATCTCACACCATAAATTTTGCGAATATACTAAAGTCCTATAAAATTCCTTGCGAGATAATAAGCACACCACGGGCAGTCAATGTTTCTTGCGGAATATCCGTCAAATTTATGTACGTCGACCTAAATGTCGTGAAACAAATTTTGTCAAGACGAAATTTTGACACATATGGCGGGATATATCAAATAATCGGGAGTGGAGTAAATTATAAGGTAATTAGGCTAAGTTAGTTGCTTTTTGCGTGTCTTTTGTGATATTCTCTTTCTATTAAAGGAGAAAATTATGGCAGAATTATTGGCACCAGCGGGAACGTTTGAAAAAATGGAAACCGCTTTTAGATTTGGTGCAGATGCAGTTTATTTTGCTGGCAAAAAATTTGGACTAAGGGCTTTTGCTGGCAACTTTTCAGACAACGAAATTCAAAAGGCAACGACTTATGCCCATAGTCTTGGCAAAAAAGTGTTCATCACAATAAATATTTTGGCACACGAAGAAGATTTTGACGGGTTGAAAGAATACTTGGATGAACTTGTGAAAGCAAATGTTGATGCAGTTATTGTTTCTGACCTTGGGATAATTGAATTTATTAAAGAGCATGCTCCAAGTTTAACAATCCACGTTTCAACTCAAGCAAACATTCTCAACTCTTATGCAATCAAGTTTATGCACAAAATGGGGGCAAAGCGTATTATTCTTGCAAGAGAACTTAGCATTGAAGAAATAAAACAAATTAGAAAAAATATCCCAAAAGACATTGAACTTGAATGTTTTGTGCATGGTGCAATGTGTATTTCATACAGTGGAAGGTGCTTGCTTTCAAACTATCTAACTGGGCGTGATGCAAATCGCGGGCAATGTGCTCAACCTTGCAGATGGGAATACACAATAACCGAAAAATCACGAAAGGGCGAAGAATATGAAATTCAAGAAGACAACCGTGGCACATATATTCTTAACAGCAAAGATATGATGATGGTAGACCACCTTCGCGAGCTTGAAGAAGCGGGTGTAACAAGTTTCAAAATTGAAGGTAGAATGAAATCGCCATACTATGTTGCAAACGTTGTCAATGCCTATCGCTACGCTCTGGATAATATGGACAAGTTAACAGAAAAAGATTATGAAATGTTAAAACGTGAACTTTGCAAAACAAGTCACAGACAATACACAACAGGCTTCTATTTTGGTGCAACAGATAAAGAGTGTTTGTCGTCAAGTATGCCTGTTCAAACTTCCGAGTTTATGGCAAGTGTAATAGAAAACGGCGACGGCGAAAAAGTTTTGATTGAGCAAAGAAATCGTTTCAAAGTTGGCGACCTTCTTGAAGTTTTGTCGCCAAACAAGCAAACTTTCAACAAGCAAATCAAACTTGAAAAAATGACCAACGAAAACGGCGAAAACGTAGATGACGCCAAGAATGTTCAACAAAAACTATACATTTATACAAATTTGCCACTAAAAGTTGGAGATATTTTAAGAAAAGAAAATAATTAAAAGTAAGTGATTTTGTTTTGAATATGCAAAAAATAATGTTATACTAAATCAAACTAAAGATAAAAGGAAAAAAGTATGTTAGCAAAAGTTTTGAGTTTTGGATTGAATGGAATTGACGGATATCCTGTCACAATTGAATTGGATATTTGCAACGGACTGCCAAAGTTTGACATTGTTGGACTTGGTGACACTGCAATAAAAGAGGCAAAGGAAAGAGTTAAAAGTGCAATCAAAAACTCTGCCTATCAATTTCCAATTTCAACCATTGTGTGCAACTTGGCACCAGCAGACCAAAAGAAAGTTGGTCCGCACTATGACCTTGGTATTGCAATCGCAACACTTAGTGCAACAAATCAAATTGAGTACAAAAAGACAGAAGGAGTTGTGTATATTGGCGAATTATCACTAAATGGCGAAGTAAAAAAAGTCAATGGTGTACTTCCAATTTTGATTGCCGCGAAAGAAAAGGGATACAAAGACTTTGTTATTCCATATGACAACTATTTTGAAGCAAGTTTTATTGAGGGAATAAACGTTTATGTTGTAAAAACACTAGAAGAACTTGTTGAAGCATACAAAAACCCAGAAGTTAGACTGGAAAAAGTTGCAACATCCAATTTTGAAAAACTAAAAAGCGAAATGCCACCTGAAAGTTTGGATATGAAAAATGTAAAAGGGCAATTTTCCGCAAAAAGAGCACTTGAAATTGCTGCCGCTGGTGGGCATAATCTTCTTATGATAGGACCACCGGGAAGCGGAAAGACTATGCTTGCAAAGTGTTTTCCAACAATTTTGCCGGATATGACTTTTGAAGAATCGCTTGAAGTAACCAAAATACATAGTATTGCGGGGACACTTGATCTTGACGAAGGAATTATAATAAGGCGTCCATTCAGAACACCGCACCACACTGCAACAAGAGTTAGTTTGGTTGGTGGTGGGCCAAACTCAAAACCGGGCGAAATTAGTCTTGCACATAACGGCGTGCTATTTTTGGACGAAGTGCCAGAATACACAAGGTCATTTATTGAAACTTTGCGTCAACCCCTAGAAGACGGCCAAATAACAGTTGCAAGAGCAAATCAAACTGTAACTTATCCATCATCGTTTATACTAATTGCAAGTATGAACCCATGCCCATGCGGGAATTATGGCTCACAAAAATTGCAATGTAGATGCTCTCCACAAGCAATTCACAAGTATTTGTCAAAACTATCGGGACCAATTATGGACAGAATTGACCTTCACGTTGAAGTGGACAATGTGACATATGATGACCTAAACTCCACAAGTGACACCGAAAGCAGTGCACAAATAAAAGAGCGTGTGAATAGAGCAAGGAACACACAACTAAATCGTTTCAAAGGTTCAAAAGTGTACTCAAATGCAAAAATGAACGTTGTCCAAACAAAAAAATATTGTGCACTTGGAAAAGAAGCAAAAGAAATTTTGCAAAAAGCGTTTGATAAACTCAATTTATCCGCAAGAGCACACGATAGAATTTTGAAAGTTGCAAGAACAATTGCCGACCTCGCTGGCGAAGAAAATATTTTGCCAGAACACATCGCCGAAGCAATACAATATCGTTCACTTGACAGGAAGTATCTTATTTAATGTTAAAACAAAATGACAAAGCATATATATTTTTATCATCACTAGATTTATCATATAAAAAATTTAGTGATGTTCTTTCGCATTTTTCCAGCGCCAGCGATGTCTTGGACGCAATCGACAAGGAAGACAGTTTTCTAAAAGAGATTTTTGGAGAAAAATTTGACGAAATTTGTCATCTTTTGAACGATTTTTCATTTCAAACATTTGAAAATTATTGTGAAAAGACA
>CAYQLL010000084.1:0-4159 GCA_964418405.1 uncultured Christensenella sp.
GTTCATTTTTGAAACAAACTCGTCTTCGCTTCCCGAAATATATTCTGCAAGCGCAACACTTGCATCGTTAGCCGAAGCCATAATAACACTTTTAAGCAAATCTTCCGCTTTGTATTCAACATAGGGATCAATGAAAACTTGCGAACCACCCATCTTTGATGCATTTTCTGTTGTTGTTATCATTGTGTCAAGTCCCAGTTGCCCATTATCAATTGCTTCATATGTCAAAAGTATTGTCATAAGTTTAACCATACTTGCAATTGGAAATCTTGCAGTGCTATTTTGTTCGTACATAACTGTGCCTAAACTACTGTCAACAAGTAGTGACGCCTTTGCTTCAACATTAAAACCATTTTGTGCATAGACAACATTATTATCTCGTCCACCACTATATATTGGTATTGTTATAAAACATAGTATGCAAAATATTGATATTAATGCTTTTTTCATAAAAACCTCCAAAACAAAAAAACTATCATATTTATAGTGATAGTTTTTTCAATTTACAAGTTTTTATTCTAAAATTAAGTTTTCAAGTATTGTTCTAATTTTTGCACAAGACTTTTTTGCATTATCCAAAACTTCTTCGTGGTTTAGTTCTTGCTCATTATCTTTTGTGCTAAATACATTGACAACACTCGCGATTCCTGCAACTCTCATATTAAGATAATTACAAATAATGCAATCAAAGACTGTGCTCATCGAAATAGTATCTGCACCAAATTTCCTTGCAAGTTCAACTTCCGCCATTGTCTCATAACTAGGTCCTAAAAGTTGAATATGTGTGCCAACTCTTACATTGACGTCTTTTTCGTCGGCAATTTTTTTCATTTTATCAAACATATCCTTGTCATATGCATTTGCCATAGGCGTGAATTCAAGTGGTTGTATTGCGATGAGAGGGTTTTGCCCTGTAAAGTTAATATGGTCACAAATAAGCATAACATCTCCTACTCTAAATGTTTTGTTAAGTCCGCCACACGATGTGAGCAAAACAACATTTTGTACGCCAAGTTTACTCAAGATAAAGTATGGCAGTCTTACATTTTCCATATTTCCACTTTCGTAAAAGTGATATCTTGACACAATGACAACTGTTTTGTTGCCATATTTACCAAAAATAAACTTCCCGCCGTGCCCCTTGACTTTGGACTTTGGCATACCTAGGTCTTCATAGCGAACAATTTGTACATCGTCAAGTTCCGGCATACTTTCGCCAAGTCCACTTCCAGACACAAATGCAAAATCTACTTTGCTTATATTATATTTTTTGTTCAATAGCCTTATTATATGATTTACCTTTTTATCAAAACTCATTTCTTTCACCCATTATTTTTTAACATATATATTTAGTATTGTCAATTAAATAACAAGTATTACATTGCTTCTAAAGATAAAAAGTAGGAAAGTTTCAACCAAATTTAGCAAACTAAGTATTATTAAGCAAATCAAAATTGGCAAAATTATAGTTTGTAATTTATTGCAAGCATACAATTTATTTTCTTTAATTTTGTCACAAAGATAACAAAAGAACACAATCAATGCTAAAATCATCAAAAGTTGACACGGAAAAATGATTAATATTGACTTTATTATTCCACTAAATGAGAATATTAAAATAAACGACACACAGTCGAGTGTTACTAAAAATGACCTGTATGCAACAAGCAAATAGCCAAATACTTGCAAAAACGGATGAAAAGTAAACACAAATAAAAGTACAAGCACAAGTGTGTATGACAAAAGCCTTGAAAAAAAGTTCAAAGAAAAATTTTCAAAGTCTTCAATTTTGTATACAACATTAAAACTTTCCAAGATATCTTCATCGCCCAAAGATTGCAACTTAAACGCAGTAAAAATGCCCGTAAAAAGTCCAACTAGACAAAACAAACAACAAATCATTAGTTTTGTTTTGTTGTTTGCAAAATAATCACGAATAGAATACTTTATGCCATATAACCTTGAATATTTTGACTTTTTCACAATATATATTTATTCATATATTGCAAAATTTATGCCCTTATGCAACTTCGTTCATCATCCAGTCTAGGTATACACCATAACCTTTGGTCGGATCATACAAAAAGACATGAGTTACAGCACCAATAAGTTTCCCGTCTTGTACAATTGGCGAACCACTCATGCCTTGCACAATTCCACCAGTTAATTCGAGTAGTCTTTTATCTTTAACCCTAAACACAAAACTTTTGTCTTGTGACGAGTTTTGATTGTATGCCTTTATAATCTCAATGTCATATTCTTCCCTTATTCCACTCACCGAACTTATTAACTTAGCCTTACCTGGTTTTATTGTAAGTCTTGATGCAATATTACAATTTTTATTTTCGTCTATAATTTTTGTGCTGTCAGTTATTTTACCAAAAACACCACATTTTGTATTTTTTTCAATTGTCCCTTTATCATTTGAGCCTTGCACAAACAAGCATCTAAGTTCGCCCGCTTTCCCCTTTTGTCCTTTTGTTATGCCAAGTGTAGTACAAGGATAAATTTTGCCGTCATACACCGGAACAATTGCACCTGTTTCGTAGTCAGTTATTGCGTGTCCCAGTGCCCCAAAGTCTTTATCTTTCGTCACAAACGTTAGTGTCCCAATGCCTTGAGCATCATTTTTTATCCAAATGCCAAGTTTATATTCTTGTGATTGTGTGTCAAGAATTGGCACAAGTTCAGTTATATTTTCTTTGCCGTCTCTAAGATAAGTCACATTAACCGCATTACCATTACACTTTTTGAGTTGATTTTGTATCCCAGTGACATTAAAAATATCTTCATTATTTACTTTTGTAACAATATCCCCAGTTTTCAATGTGTTTTCTTTAGAATTTTCTTCAAAAACCGAAGCATTTGTACCAACAACAATAACGCCTTTTGTTGTAACACTAAAGCCTAGTGGAATACCGCCAAGATAGACATTTTGGTCATCGTACACCACAACTTCCGCCTTTTTGATTGGAATAAAACCAAAGAGTTTGACAACCAAACTTGTCTTTTTTTCTTTCACTCCACCTGTTGTCCACGTATCTTCTATCAAATTTGTTTTGATATAATCTCCCAAAAGATGTTCAGAATTTATTTTGTCAATATTGGAAATTGTTATTGGCGTGTTGCCTTGAAGAAGTGATAATGTATCAAAATTTATATTTTTTACAACAAGCACAAAACACACTGCAAGTGTTATTCCTATTAACTTCAATAGATATTTTTTTAGCATAAAAAAACCACCTTTAATGGTAGTTTGTTTTGTTTTGTGTTATTTATTCAAACTTATTTTGAATGTTTTTGCCATTTCGATAAGTTCGTTTGCGTGCAAAAGTCCAGCCTCACTTTCCTTTGCTCCAAACAAACTCACAAGATATGAAGCAAGTTCATTTTCGTCAAGATATTTTGCTGTGCTTGTTGTGTGATTTCCACTAACTTTTTTTTGAATATATATGTATTTATCCGCAAGACAAGTTACTTGTGGCAAATGTGTTATACATATTATTTGGAATTTTTTTGATAGAATTGCCAATTTTTGACCTACTAAATACCCTATCTCCCCGCTAACCCCAGAATCAATTTCGTCAAAGATAAGCAAGTTTGATTGTTCAAAACTTGCAAAAACATTTTTAATTGCAAGCATAAATCTACTTAGTTCACCGCCAGAGATAGTTTTTGCTAAACTTCTTTGTTGTTCTCCAGCATTTGCCGAGAATAAAAATTCAACTTTATCAAAGCCGTCTTTCGTGAAAATTGCATTTTCTTTTTGAGGAATTTCGTTAAAACCAATTCTAAATGTTGTCTTTTTCATTCCAAGGTCGTTTAGTTCACACTCAACTTTTTTCTCAATTTCTTTTGCTATTTCAAGTCTTGTGTTATGCAAAAGTAAACTCTCATCAAAAAGTTTGGTCTTGATGTCTTCATTTTCGCTTTCAAGTTGACGCAAAATCTGCTCACTGTTTATTATATCCTCAAATCTTTGTTTGCAAGAGTCAAGATATGTCAAAACATCTTCAATACTTTTGCCGTATTTTTTCTTTAATAGTTTTATATTTTCTAATCGCATTGTGAGATTATCTAGCTCGCTTTCCGAAAATGACATATTTGACATATATTCTTTAAGCGAAAAAGATATATCTTCAATTTCAATTATTGCACT
>CAYQLL010000084.1:4169-4513 GCA_964418405.1 uncultured Christensenella sp.
TAGACAGGTTGCTATCATATTGCCCCGCATTTTCAAGAAAAGTTAAACTTTGATTAAGACTATTTTCTTGCAAAGCGTCATAAGTAGCCGACACGGAATTTGCAATCTTTTCATAGTTTGACATTGTTTGAATACTGTTTTCAAGTTCATCGTCTTCGCCTAATGCAAGATTCGCGTTTTGAATTTCCTCTATCTGATAGTTGAGCAAGTCCAAAGTTCTCTCTCTGTCCTCACTAGCCCCACCAATATCCGATATCTTTTGATTTATCTCTTTTTGCTTGTCTAAAAGTTTTTGAATTTCGTCTTTATATTGTTGCAGTTTGTTTGGACCAAAACTATCTAGC
>CAYQLL010000085.1:0-4485 GCA_964418405.1 uncultured Christensenella sp.
GATGTCACTTTTCGTAATTTATGTCAAGCGATTTTACAAAGTTTTTTTGTTTTTCTCAAATTTTTTTTGCTAGCTTATTACTTTACTCGCACGTTTATTCTTTTGATTAGGATAATGTTTTTGTAGTCTTGCTTTATTTCTTCGTTTGTAGGGAAAAATGGGAATGATTGGTTGTTGGTTATTTTTGTTTTTACAATTTGTTTTACATATTCAAGTAATTTTTGTTTGCAAATCTCCAAGTTACAATCAATCACATCTTTCATAACAAAACCTGGAACAAAACCTTGATAAACATTATTTGTGTGCATAAAGACAAGCGGAACAGACAACACATCACTATTATTTGTGTTGATTGTTGTATCCTCAAAGATAAATTTTTCTTGTTTCTTAAATGCCATAATTCTTTCCTTTTATTATTTTTATTATACACACATTATAGAATTTTGACAAGAAAAAATTATATATTGGTGAATTTTTATATATTTTTCTATTTGTAGCACTTCGCCATTGTTTATTTTTGCAAAATTTGGGGCAAAATATTATATGTTAAAAATTTTTTGAAAAAATTAAAAAAATTAGCACTAAACACTTGACATTGCTAGCACTATGTGATATGATATGCTTGTTTCAATGAAACGGAGGTATAAAAATGAACAATAATAATTATAATAATAGAGAAAATGAAAAAATAATCTCAAGGGATAATAGGCGTGATTGCGACCTGTTTGACCCTATTGGCGACTTTTTTAAACTGCCAATATTTAGTCGCGATGAAAAGTTTAATGGCATAATGAAAACTGATATCAAAGAGTTTGATAACAACTATTTGCTTGAAGTTGATATGCCCGGCTATGACAAAAACAATGTGACAATTGACTACGACAACGGATATTTGACAGTGCTTGCAGAAAAGAAAGAAACAAAAAATGAAAACGACCCAAAACACAAATACATTAGAAAAGAAAGATTTGTTGGGCGTACGTCAAGAAGTTTCTATGTTGGCGATATTGACCAAAAAGATATTTCGGCAAAACTTGAAAATGGCACCCTTGTAATCAATGTTCCAAAAGAACACAAAAACGAAGAAAAAAAACATATTGAAATTCAATAGGTTTTTAGACAAAATTTCTTACTCCTTACGGAAAAGGCACTACGATTTTGTAGTGCTTTTTTCATTGTAATAATCAAAAATTCTTTGGCACGCTTTTAGAGTTTTTGCGTGACTGTTAAAACCTGAAAGTCTAACATAACCCTCCCCGCAATCACCAAAGGCAATACCCGGCACACACACCACTTTGCAACATAAAAGCAACTCGTCAAAAAACTCCCAACTTGTTTTGCCATTTTGGCATTTTAACCATAAATATGGCGAATTTTTTGAAAAGATGTATTCAAAATTCAATTTTTTCATATATTGAGCGATAATTTTTACATTCTGCTTGTAGTATCGTGTATTTTGTT
The DNA here is from genome assembly GCA_964418405.1 of uncultured Christensenella sp. Taxonomy (GTDB): domain Bacteria; phylum Bacillota; class Clostridia; order Christensenellales; family UBA1242; genus UBA5893. The sequence continues at coordinate 1,462 of CAYQLL010000085.1, forward strand.
TTTGCTCAGTTATTCCATTTTTTGATAGTACATACTCTGCACCTTTTTGAACAAAATATGGAACTCCATTAAAGCAAGTCGTTTGCCGTTTTAGAAAACAATTAAGCAAAAATACACCATCTCTTTTTAACGATTTTGGAATGATAGTGTAGCCACATCTAAGGTTTGTAAAACCCGCCATTTTGGAAAAACTTGCAAATTCAATTGCACAATTTTTTGCATTTGGAACTTCAAAAATCGAGTGTGGATAATCGCCTTCAATAAAAAATTCATAAGCACTGTCAAATAGTATAACAGACTTTGTTTTTAGGGCAAAATCTACCCATAATTTTAGGTCACGAAGTGCATATGTAAAGCCTGTTGGATTATTGGGCGAGCATAGATAAATTAAATATTGTTTTTGTGGAATATTGTTTGGCAAGACTTTGTAGTCATTTTGTTCTGTTGCACAAATAATGAATGGTTTTTTACCCAAAAATAAATTTGTGGTTTTGTAGGCGGGATAAGTTGGTTCAATAATTAGTGGCGTGTAGCTATCAAAAATATCCAAGATGTTTGCAATGTCGCATGATATACCATTTGACACAAAAATCTCACTTTCATGAAAGTTTACATTAAAATTTTTGTAATAGTTTTTTATCGCCGAACGCAAAAATAAATAACCGTCCTCTGGTGGATAACCCAAAAATGTAGCACTTTTTTCTTGTCTTTTGATTGCATCAGTTAAAATTTTTACAAGTGCCTTTGAGTATGGTCTTGTTACATCACCTACACCAAGTGAGATAATCTCATCATTGTGATGTTTTTCCAAAAATCGAGTTACCCTTTGATTAATTTCGTAAAAAACACTGTTTTCCCCTACTCGCTCGTAATTTTTGTTAATAAAACTCGCCAATTTTACATTCTCCCACAAAAACAAAATTTGCTAACCCCCACATATATGCCTGCCCATTGTAGAAATATATTGTAAGTTCGCCACCCAAAAGATGAACTTTAACTTTATTAAATCTATACATTTTGTGCAAAATATAAGCACTTGCAACAGCCCCACTCCCACATGCCAAAGTTTCGCCACTTCCCCGTTCATATACTTTAATACTTATCTCATTTTTACTCTTGATTTGCATAAATTCTATGTTATAATTTTTTAGTATTTCGTCATCTAGTTTCCTAACTTTCTTGTTGATATCAAAATTAAGGTTTTTCTTTGTAATCACAATGTGTTTATTCCCGCAAAATACGATGTGATTTCCCCCAACCTTTTTTGACTGTACTTTCCCAATTTTAGCCAGAACATATGCTGTATTTTCACTACGCGGAACAACTTTGCACAAGACTTTCCTATCATATGTTTGAATGTTTACTTTTCGTTTATTTAGTTTTCTATACAAATAAAATGCCACACATCTTATTGCATTTCCACACATTTTTGCATATGAACCATCTTTATTTAATATGTGAATTTTTGCATCACATGTGTTTGATTTTTGTATTAAAATAATACCGTCTGCACCAACACCAAAATGGGGGCTACAAATTTGTGGGCAAATTTTAGGAATATTACTCAATTTTATTTTGTTTTGAGTGCAGTCTATGTATATATAGTCATTGCCAAGTGCCTGCATTTTGAAAAACTTTAACATAGTAATAAATATTACAAAAGTTAAAAAAAGTTGCATAAGCAATTTGACAATATATAAAAAGTCATATATACTAAACTTGATATAGGTATATTATGGTTAAAGATAAAAAAGTTATTTGGTCATATCTAGCAAAGATTTTTCTCGTTTTGCTAGGTTGTTTTATTATGGGCAGTGCATACAACATTTTTTATATGCCACATGATATTGTTTTGGGGGGATTCGGTGGTTTTGCTTCAATCCTTGGTTATCTTCTTTCCAAAATTGGACTTAAGTTATCCATTTCAATAATTTATCTTATCCTAAACACTATCCTTTTTGGTTTTGCAATCAAAATTTTGGGGAAAAAGTTTGGATTTTTGGCTCTAATTGGAATTCTAGGTTACTCACTAAGTCTTGAAGTGTGCAAATTTCCAAGTATTTCTGATGATCTTCTTTTGTGTTCAATTTATGGTGGACTAACAAGTGGAATAGGCACTGGCATTATTATCCGTGCAGGTGCAAGTACCGGCGGTGGCGATATGCTCGGTTGTATCATAAACCACAAAAATCCAAAAATTTCCGTTGGTTGGGTCACAATTTGTGTTAATATTTGTGTGGTTACAATTTCCATGCTAATTTATGGACTTAATTTGTCGCTATATGCTCTAATTGCAATATACATCGCAGGTAAAATTGCGGACACATTAATTGAAGGTCCAAAATCAATTAAAGCTTACTATATTATCTCGCCAAAAGTTGACGAGATTTGCGACGAACTTAACACAAAACTAAAACGAGGAGCAACAAGAATTGAAGGATACGGCAGTTATACAAAACGCCACCTTGAAGTAATTATGTGTCTTGTTAGTGGCTTTCAAGTCCAACAACTAAAAGACATCGTCTATAACATAGACAAAGATGCCTTTATGTTCTCCACGTCTGTTCAGGAAGCACTTGGCAAGGGTTTCCACAAGCTCCAAAAACGCAAGAAATTGTTATTCAGTTCCCAAAAAGTTAAACTCCCAGAAAATTTACCACAAAACCAAAACTACACAATCACACCAACTCAAGCACAACAAGATGACAGCAAGAATAATTTGTAGATATTGGAAAGTAAGTTTTATTTTTACCAAATTATAGAATTTACTTTTCAAAATTTACAATAACTTTGTAAAAATTCATTGACAAATAAAAATTTTTGTAATAATATATAAATGTTTGGAATAAAATATGATTGTATCATTCAAACAAATTATCGCGGGATAGAGCAGCTAGGTAGCTCGTCGGGCTCATAACCCGAAGGTCGTTAGTTCAAATCTAACTCCCGCAACCAAAGAAAAGACCGGTAAAAAACGCCGGTTTTTTTATTAAATAACTTCGGGTTATACGAAGTGAAACGAGT
>CAYQLL010000086.1:0-4419 GCA_964418405.1 uncultured Christensenella sp.
GGGGTGTGTGGAGGCTGTCTTGTCGCGGTCGCCGAGTGTCGACTTCACTCATTACCCACATATTACTATATTGTCCTAATTTTGTCAAATATATTTTACAATGCAAAATTATTGACTAAAATTACAACCTATTAAATCTTGTTTTCGTTGTTTTTCTCTTTTGTAGCAACTTTTTTTGTTGTCTTTTTTGTAGCACTATTTTTTTTGCTAGTTGCTACTTTTTTACTTTCACTATTTTTTGTTTTACTAACGTTTTTTATTGTACTTGCTTTATTTTTATTAGATTTTGAAATCTCACTTTTTGCTTTTGTACTTTTTCTAGCAACTTTTTTTTCGGTTACTTTATTTTCAGTTACTTTATTTTCATCAAGTTTTGTTTCTTCAGATTTAGTTTCTTCAGGTTTAGATTCATCAAGTTTGGTTTCGTTATCATTTGATTTTATATTGTCACTATCAATCTCAACCACGATTTGTTCTTCTTGTTTTGCATCTATTTTATCGGTCTTTTTGCTTCTTATATTAAGTTCATCTTTTTCGTCATCATAGTTAAGTTCTTCGTCACTTACCCAATCTATTTTATCTTCTTTCAACCATTTTCTAAATTTTCTTTCATAAGCGAGTTGTTCTTTTTGCAAACTTTTCTTTTCTTTCAAATAAAATTTTGCCACGTCACGTGGTTTTTCCCCATTATTAAGTTTTTCTTGGCAAATTCTATTTACTTCAAGCAATTTTTCCACAGGTTTTAAATACATTTTTTTACGCAAGCAATATTTTCTTATATTTTCGGGGGCTTTTCCGTCTTCCCAAAGAAAAGAAATATAATCATTTTTATTTTCGTCATTTGCTTGTGCAAGCACCTTATACTTCATTTTATTGTCCATACGGTAGCCGACTTGATACTTCACGCAAATTGGGTCGTCAATTGTTCTTTTTTCTTCAACAACATCTAATTGAAGTTTTAGCATTTGAATATCACGCAAAAATTGAAAGAAAATAACTATCCCAAAAATCACAAGTGGAATAACAAGTGCAAGGATAACACCTTGACTACTTGAAAAGAGTTGCAAAGCACCAGCCAAAACTTTTGCTGGGAAAGAATCTGCATAAATTCCTAATACAAGGTCTTCACGAACATACCAGCCGTCTATTTGTTGAGAGCCATCGGCGTTGAAATTTGATGTCCCATAAGTTTGGAACCATCTCACGCCATCGCACTCATAAACCTTGTAAATTTTATGGAAGATTATGTCATAATTTGCTTTACTTGCACTTTTTACTGCTTCGTTTTGTGTCCCAAAGAAATTTGCCAAAGTTATTTGATATTTTGGTTCGCCAATTCCCGAAGTATCAACAACACCTGCATTTTCCGAATCAAAGGTGTCCGAAACGCTCCAATCTCTATAAAAAGCGATAATACACCCTTCCTTCAAAGTTTTGGTGTTTACACTTTTTGCAATAACGTTATCACCTTTTTTAAACCCAGATGCAACCATACTTCCGCTTGCTACTTTCATAGAAGTAAAGCCCGCAAAACTTGCAGGTACCCCTTGCAAATAACTATTAACAATTCCAACAAAAAGCAATGCAGAAAAAGCCACGATAATAATGCAAACTATACTCAAAAAGCGAGAAAAAATCTCCATTCCCCTACTTTTACTGCCCAAAAGGTTTTCATTTATTTTTCGTTTTTTGTAATACTTATTTTGAAGTTTTTGTGCTGTTTTATCAATAAGCCTTTGCACACTGTCATCATTTTTTATATTTAAAGGAACAATGTCCATAATTTAACCTCCATTATCTATTTTTGTAAAAAGAGTTTTTGATATCAATATCGCAAGAACCTTCGTGGTCAGCACTTAAAACCTTAAAGTAGAAAGTTATTTTTCGAGATTCTCCTTGTTTAATATTGTTGACTATATATAAATCACTGTTCAAAATATAATCATCTTTTCCATCTTCAACAAAGGACACCTCAAAATTATCTCTTGATTTTGAAACTATCTCAAATTTCAAAGAAATATTACTTGCTCCGACATTTTTCATCTCATAAACAACTTTGAGATATTGGGTCCCAGAAAGTTGTTTATCACCAACATCTGCAATTGACAAACCCTTTCCTTCATCTCGGAAAGAAAGTGTAACTGTATTGCTGGAAATTTGTTCTACTTCTTTTTCTTGCCCTTCTTCTAAAACACAAAGATATGAAGTCCCAGTCACTTCAACTATCCTAATTTGAGTAAAAAGCATCCATAAATTTATTCCAAAACAGCCAAGTGTAACAATTATAAGAAAGGTTGCAATAAAGGTGGTTTTTGCACTAGTGCCACCACTTTTTTTAGGTTGCCCTTGTGGAGCCACATTTTGTTCCTTTCTTATTCCCGCTTGCACATTTGTAGGTTGCCCTTGCGGAGGCACATTTTGTTCCCTTCTTATTCCAGCTTGCACATTTGGATGTTGAAAATTCCCATTATTGTTATTGCTTGTATTTTCTACTTTTTGTTGAGAAGAATACAAATTTGTGTTATTATCCATTTTTACCTTCCAAAAATAGTCTTATATGCCCTTAAAATTATTTTTCACATATTTAGATACATTATAAAATATTTAGACAAATACAATACTACAATTTTATTATATCCGTTTCCATGGCAAGTGACAAATCATTTTATACATTTTTATTTAATTGTCCCTAAAATTTTTTATATAACTATAATAATGCAATTTTAAAAGAATATACAAAAAATCGAAAGCATTAAACTTTCGATTTATATAAATTTTCAATAAATTATGATGATTGTTTTCTACTAAGTTTCCAAGTAAAACTTCCAGTGCAAGAAACATCGTTGTCCAAACTACCAATTTCAACCTTTATATACAAAGTAGTTTGTGCTTCGGTGTCGTGTCCGCCCGTTATCGTCACATCTTTAAAAATGGTTGAGGTATAAGTTGAATTGTCGGTGGAATATGAAACGGCTATTGCAGATTGAGAAGCAAACCCATTGGTCAAAGTTGCATAAAAATCTTCTCCCTCATTGTAAAAAGTATATTTAAAAACAATAGGTTGATTTTCAACAAGTGTAAAAGAAGTTACTTGTGGCTTTAAATATTGAGTTGTGGTGGAATCAGTAGCGGAGAAAGATAATTTTGTGGCACCAGAACTTGTCCCGTCACTTGTCATATTTGTTGTTGTTCCATTTACAGTATAACAAGCACTTGCCCCACCTTGAATTTCCGTTGCTTCATATTGAATAACAATGGCACTTTGAACATTATACGTCCCACCAGCAAAAACAATTGTAGTCGCTATCACGCAAACAATTAGCATTGCACAAAATGAAAAAACGCATATTAAAAATTTATTTTTACTCATTTTCACAAGAATACCCCTTCCCGACCTTTCGAACTTAGTATAGCATAGTCTTTTTTTTTTGTAAAGATATTATAATTAATTTTATTTATTCAATATAAAAAAACAACCCTCGCTTGTCTATTCAAAGTAAATTGAATGACAAACAAAGGTTGTTTTGTAATTTTTTAACAAATCTTGTGGGCATTGACAAGTTATTAAAAAATAATTACTTGATTTCTATGAACCAGATTGTGAATTGACATTTTCCAATATAAGAAGGATATGTCCTTTCAAATTGACGTTTTTGGCAGCATCAACCATAGTAATCCGCACATAAAAACTCTTTGTACTATTTGGTTCTATTGTTGTACTAGTATAACCTTCACCTTTCACACCATAATTTTCGCCCCCAACACTATATTCAATTGTTAGGTTTGACTTGGCAGTTGTTGTGAAATCATCACTAATCACAGCACTCATATCACTACCACCAGTGTTTTCTATTCTATAAGAAAGCACAACACTTTGCTTTTCACTTGTTATAGTGAGGTTGGTATCCATCGAACCTAGTGCGTCAGAGCCGTCACCAGCGGAGAATTGTCCAAAACCAATTTGAGTTTCGTCACCGTCCCCAAGTTGATACATCGCAGTCAATTTTCCACTAACTTCGGTTGCCTTGTAGGTGAGAGTGATTTTTGAACTAATAGTTTGAGATGTTGCAGTCAAGACTATAATTGTTGCCAACAAGCCAACTATTGCAACAAGACAAAGTGAGAACAAAGATATCATAAGTTTTTTATTTTTCATCTTTCAACTTGTCCTCCTTTCAAAATACCTTGTCAAATATTGTTTCTTATGTTTAAGCCTTATTTGATATAGCAACAGAATAAGCACTACTCAAGCTAACATTTTTAGCTGTATTTGTAATTCTCATTTTTACATAAACAGAACCAGACGCTCCGCCAGCAACATCAACACTTGGCAATCCCGTAGTGTATGTCGTGCCATCTTTGCTATATGTTATAGTAAGATTCGAGGCTGTAACATTACCTGTTAATGCCAAAGTTGCT
>CAYQLL010000087.1:0-4302 GCA_964418405.1 uncultured Christensenella sp.
TGATGCCACTTTTCGTAATTTATGTCAAGCGATTTTACAAAGTTTTTTTGTTTTTTTTCAACTTTTTTTGCCTAAGGCGAGTTTTTTTACTTTGTGGCGAGATTTTTATCCTAGTTTGTGCAAGATTTTGGGTTTTATGAGATTCTTCCCGGGTCGACGCGTTGCGGGCTGGGTCAGATTGTGTGCAAGCACACAGTGATATTTTTGCTATGCAAAAATGATATTTGCTAGTGCAAATGATATTGCCCTTGCGGGCAATGAAATTCATATCTGGCGATATGAATTTAGGGGACACACTCCCCACGCTTCGCGGGGTCGGTGTGACACATAACACTAACATTGTGCGTTTGCACAAGGGGATATGCTCGCCTACTTTGTAAGCTCGATATGACACATGGACGAGTGTTTGCATATTTTTGCTTTCTATTCTAGTTTGTGCAAGATTTGGAGTTTTATGAGATCCTTCTCTTGTAAACTTCAAAGGACTGCTCACCACAAAAAACATTTAGCAGTACAAACCTCCGAAGCAGTTGTTTTTTGGGGAATGATTTGGTATTATCGGAAGTTTTGTCTGAAAGCGACATATTTTTTTTAACTTATAAAAGTTATACGATTACCCGATTTCGCGTTCTATTTTTTCCTTTTTTTGTTGTTTTTTCTCTTTATGTTTCCCAAGTTTTTTGAGTTTTGCTCTGAAATTAACTTTGTTTTCCTTTCCAATTAAAAGTCGAGTTATATTTTTTCTATGCATAAAGAAAATTAGACAATAAAGCACTAAAAGCATAATTGATATTGTTAAATTAGAATGGAAACGATAACCCTCATAAAGTGTTAATGCCGTGATATACAAAAACGATGCAATTGCACCATAGTCAAAAATAACGAGATATGCAAGGCAAACAAAAAACATTCCTAGCGCTAGATAAGGTTCAGCAACGGCAAACATCCCAAGTGTGGTGGCAACACCTTTGCCACCTTTGAACTTTGAAAAAATTGGAAAACAATGACCAACAACAGCACTAATTCCTCCAGAGTAAAGTCCAATATATGCAAGTTCTCCGCCACCAGTCCCACCAAACATAAAAAAGCCTAGAAGCGATGGAATTGCACCTTTTATTGCATCAAGTAGGAGTGTGAGTAATCCAAGTTTTACGCCAAAAGTCCTGAGCATATTCATAGTCCCTGGGTTTCCACTGCCGTGCTTTGTGATATCGTCGTGTTTAAGACGAGAAATAACTTTAGCAAAACTAATGTTGCCAACTAGATATCCCGTCAAGCACAAAATTATATAATAATAAACTGGCATATTATTCTTTGTCCCCTTTTGACCTTGTTACAAATTTGATTGGTGTTCCCGAAAAATCAACTGCTTCGCGAAAACGATTTTCCAAGTACCTTAGATACGAGAAATGCATAAGTGATGCATCGTTGCAAAACAAAATGAATGTTGGTGGGTTGGTATTCCCTTGTGTGATATAAGATATTTTCAGTCGTCTGCCGTTTCTGTATGGTGGTTCGTTGGAAAGAATGGCTTGTGATAAAAGTTCATTTAATATCCCCGTTTTTATGCGTTTTGACGCGTTGGCGTAACTTTGATTTGCTGTTTCGATAACATTTGTGAGTCTTTGCCCAGTGAGTGCGGACACATAAATTGACTTAAAATAGTCCATAAAAGACAAACTATCTTTGAGTTTTTGTTCGTACAAATTTATTGTGTTGCCGTCTTTTTGCACGGCGTCCCACTTGTTCATAACAACAACACTTGGTTTGCCTGCTTCGTGAACATAGCCAGCTATTCTCACATCTTGCTCGCTTATTTCTTGCGTGCTATCAAACACAATCAAAACGACATCCGCCCGCTCGATTGCCTCTAAACTTCTAATAACGCTGTATCCTTCCACACTTTCTTTTTCATAACTTCTTGTGCGTCTTAGACCTGCGGTGTCAATTAATGTGTATTTTTGTTTATCATATACAAAATCTGTTTCAATTGCGTCACGAGTTGTGCCAGCAACATCGCTCACAACAACCCTGTCAAAGCCCAAAATACGATTTGTTATACTACTTTTACCAACATTTGGTCTGCCTACTATTGCAATTTTTATGCTTTGTTCATCATCTTGTGTTTCAAACTTATCAAAATTTTTGACAATCTCGTCCAGTACTTCACCAAGTCCTTTTGCTTGCTCACAAGAAATTGGAAAAGGTTCGCCAAGTCCAAGTTCATAAAATTCATAACTGTTTTCAACTTCAAAATTGTCAAGTTTGTTTACAACCAAAACGACTTGCTTATTGCACTTTCTAAGAAGTGAAGCAACATCATGGTCTTTTTGGACTAGTCCGTCCTTACCGTCCACCATAAACACAATAACTTGCGCTAGGTCAATGGCAATTTGTGCTTGACTAAAGATGTTTGCTTGAAAAACATCGTCACTAAACTTGTCAATTCCACCAGTATCCACCAAGCGAAAAGAATGTCCACACCACTCGGCATCGGCATAAATTCTATCTCTTGTCACACCCGGGGTGTTGTCAACAATGCTAATTCGCTTGCCACAAATTTTGTTAAAAAATGTGCTTTTGCCGACATTTGGCCTGCCTACTATTGCAACTAATGGTTTTGACATTTTTCTCTCCTAATATATAGGATAATAACACAAAACTTGAAATTTAACAATAGATTTTATATGCTACAATGCAATTTGTCCACTTTTGTTTGCTTTTTTCCTAAATAATTTGCAAAAAATGAAATTACATGGGCAAAAAGATATAACACTTGTCAAAATAAAAATCACACTTTTTGTTTCGAACAAAACAAAGGTTTGACTTTGCAAGTTTTGTGAAAATTCCACAAAAAGTACGTCAAAAAGAATGGTGCCAAGTGTTATACCACAAAAAACTGTGCTAATTTCCCCAAAAATGAAGGCAAGCAAAAAGCCAAGAGCAAGTGCAACGTAGACGTATGTTCCAACGAAACTAAAATCAAAGTCGCCGTGGTCAAAAGTCTTGTAGCAAAGTAGCACTGCAACAATGCAAAGCGAGAGAAGTATTAGTTTGAAATACTCTTTCACTTTCCCTATTTTCAAAAAATACAAGACAAATAACATAATAAACAAAAATGCGTTCAAACTTATCTCTATGCCAAACATTTTTATGCTATCTATTACACTGAATATGCATGAGAGCAATAAGAACATAATGCACATCCACCTATTTATGCCATAAAATTTGAGTACACTGGAAAAAACTCCAAATAACACCAAAATACAAAGTGCTCCACAGATAAGGAAATTCAGGTTCATAACTTCTCCTTTTTGTGATAGTTTTTGTAGTTTTCCAAAATTTATTTACAAAAATGACAGCCGATACAACAATTTCTTGCTTTGCATCTATTCTTTTTCCCCAAAAGTTTTTTTAATATGCCCAAAAGTAGCAAAATTGCCACAACTATAAATATAGAATTTATTATGCCAAGCCATGTAATTGCGTTGAACAAGGCAAAAACAACCATTGCCGTAATATATGCCAACACAAACTGCAAAGCAATGCAAATAAAAGTCCACTTTTTGCCTATCTCGCTTTTTAGTGCCATCACAGTTGACACACAAGGAGTGTACAAAAGGCAAAATACCATAAAACTCAGTGCGCTTGCGGGTGTGAAAAACACAACACTTGAACTGACTTTCAAACTGTTTGACACACTTTGCATAAAATTTGAGTTATTGGAATTTATGCCATTAAAAATTGCGATTGACGAAACAATTATTTCTTTTGCAACAACGCCAGCAATAAGTGCCGAAGTTATCCCCCACGACGAAAAGCCAAGAGGCAGAAATATTGGTGACAAAATTTTGCCCAAACTTTCAAGCATACTGCTTTTATTTGAGTACTTGACATATGAAAAATCAAAGCTAAAACTTTGCAAACACCACACAATTATCGACATAATTACAAGTAGTGAGCCAATTCTAAACAAAAACGACTTTGTGCAAGATAAACAAATTTTACCAATTTTTTTAGTATCTATTTTTTGATAGTCTGGAAATTCCATTACAAAAGTTTGAGTTTCACTTTTAAGATAAAATTTTTCAAAAAACAAACTCAAAAGTAGTGCAAGCACCACGCCCAAAATATATAAACACACAATAATAAAAATATTCCCATCACCAAAAAACGCTCCACCAATCACCGCATAGACAGGTAGTTTTGCACTGCAACTCATAAACGGCGCAAGTATCGCCGTTTTTATTTTGGCGTTTTTGTCGGTCATTGTTCTTGCCGTCAAGCATGCCGTTGTGCTAC
>CAYQLL010000088.1:0-4126 GCA_964418405.1 uncultured Christensenella sp.
ATTATTTTCGATATTTTTGTGATATTTATTTATATTTTTAATTATTTCTTCTTTTTTCTCGTCATCCCTTTCTTTTTCAACAAATTCAATATTTTTCTTTAATTTCAAATTGTATTCTTGCGCCATTTTTTCAAATATTTTTGGATTTAATTTTTCGTCATTATATTCCATTAATTCTTTACTTTACTCCCATAAATATATTTTCTTTATTAAAATATTCTAATAATCATTAAAATATGCCAATATGTGCGACTAAAAATATCGCCAAATATCGACAAAATATCTTTTGATATAGCAAATACTAATTTAATAAGTTAATATTCAACATTTTTTTAAGTTAATAGGTGAAATATATTGTGTTATTATGTAAAAGTAAACAAAAAAGGAGAAAAAATGGACACAACAAATAATCAGTACAAAAGAAAAATTAAGATATATGTTGCAGATAACACAGAGTTTAGGACTCAAATTACTTCTTATTTTAATACAAAAGATGATTATGAAATTGCTGGAACAAGTGATGACGGTCAAAAAGCATTTATAGACATATGCGCACTAAAACCAGATGTTGTGCTACTTGAATGTATCTTACCTTCATTAGATGGATTTGTGATTATGGACAAACTAACTGAACGTATGGGAACAAATAGACCCAAAATTATCATTGTGTCGTCACTTTCACACGAAGGTTTTGTTGCGAAAGCAATGAATCAAGGTGCATCATATTTTATATGTAAGCCCACCAATTTCGATGTTGTTGAAAATAGAATTATTGATGTTTTAAGCTTGGACAAATCTCCAAAATCTGGCGAACCCAAACAAAAAAATAAAGCATTAGAAGAAAAAATCTCCAACATATTCATAACAGTTGGAATTCCTGCTCATATCAAAGGCTACCAATTTTTACGCGAGGCAATAAAAATGGCAATAGTTGAACCGGAGATAATCAACTCTATAACGAAGCGACTTTATCCCGCTATTGCCGAAAAATTTAACACATCCGCAAGCAAAGTTGAACGTGCCATTCGCCATGCCATTGAAGTCGCTTGGAATCGTGGTAAAATTGAAAATATAAACTCTATATTCGGTCTAAAAGTTTACACATCTAATGATAAGCCTACCAACGGCGAGTTTATAGCGTTGGTTGCCGATAAACTTCTAATCGAAGGAATATAACAAAAAACATCTTAAAAAAAAGATTTGATTTTAACTTATAAAAGTTGATGCTATATCCTTTTGACTTTTTCCTAAAAATATGCTACCTTTTTCTTGTTATGAACAAAAAAGACAAAGATGCATTTATTTCATATCTTGGTAGGTTGTTTCCCAAAGCTGAGTGTGAATTGCAATATTCTGATTCATTCCAGTTTTTAGTGGCAGTAATGTTGTCTGCTCAATGTACGGATAGTCGAGTGAATATGGTCACACCAAAACTTTTTGAGCACTTTTCAACGCCAAGCGATTTTGCGAATGCAGATATTGTGGAGATAGAAAACTTAATCAAATCTTGTGGCTTTTATCATAACAAAGCAAAAAATATCAAGAATGCTAGCATAGAGATTGTAAACAGGTATGGCGGACAACTCCCCAATACCATTGAGGAGTTGATGACGCTCCCGGGTGTTGGAATGAAAACAGCAAAAGTTGTTTGTGGCGATTTATACAATGTTGATGTTATCGCGGTTGACACTCACGTAAAGCGAATATCTAACCGCCTTGGATTTACAAACGAAAGCGACCCAAACAAAATTTCGATACAACTTGAACACATTTTTCGTGAGGATATGTCCAAAATACATCATAGGTTAGTGTTGTTTGGAAGATATCATTGCAAAGCCCAAAATCCAAGTTGCTCGACTTGTGAAGTAAAAAATATTTGCAAATACTACAAGCAACACAAGATTTAATCTCGTTGTTCGTGTTACACCGACTTTGCGAAGCGAGGGGGGAGCGTGTCCCCAATAATACATCATTTTAGTTTTATGTCAATTAGCATTGCTTACACAAAATTAAAAATTACAAAAGTCAAAATAGAAAGGAAAAAATATGTTTCTAGATAGAGTTAAAATAACAATAAAAGCAGGGAATGGTGGCAAAGGTGCTGTATCTTTTTATCGCAGTAAACTTACAATGTATGGTGGACCCGATGGTGGAGATGGCGGTAAGGGAGGCGACATTGTTTTTGTCGCAAACGAAGGCATAAACACACTTTATGGCTTTTCGTTCAAGAAAAAATTTGTTGCAACAGATGGACTTGGTGGCGAAAAACAACACAGAAAAGGTGCTGACGGCAAAGATGTTATAATTGAAGTGCCTTGTGGCACAGTTATTTTGGATGCTGAATCTCAAAAAGTTATTGCTGATTTAACAAACAATGGAGACCGCTTTATTGCCCTAAAAGGCGGACTTGGTGGACATGGTAACGAATATTTCAAAACTGCAACAAGACAAGCCCCAAGATTCTCTCAAACTGGAGAAGAAGTCAAAGAACGCCAAGTTATCTTGGAACTAAAAAGTATTGCCGATGTTGGACTTATTGGCTATCCAAATGTTGGCAAAAGCACACTTCTGTCAGTCATCACAAATGCCACTCCAAAGATTGCAAACTATCATTTCACAACAATCTATCCAAATCTTGGTGTTTGTCTATACAAAGGCAACAGTTTTGTTGTCGCTGACATTCCGGGACTTATTGACGGCGCAAGTGAAGGTGCAGGCCTTGGACACTATTTTCTCAAACACATTGAGCGTGTTCGCGTTCTTGTTCATCTTGTGGACATTTCAGAAAGTGAAGGTAGGGATGCAGTACAAGACTATAACCACATAAATCAAGAACTAAAAAAATACAGCGAAAAACTTGCCACTGTTCCACAAATAGTTGCACTCACCAAAATAGACTTGTTAGACGATGATACACTAGCAAAAAAAGTCAAAGAGTTTAACGAAAAAACGGGGCAAGACGCAATTCCGCTTTGCTCCATAATTCACGAAGGTTTGGATACTCTGCAAGCAAAAGTTTGGCAAACCCTTCAAAAAATGCCAAAACCAGCGCCAATTGAAATTGAACTGGATAATTTTGACACCAAAGACAAACAAACTTTTGAGATTGTAAAAATAGATAATGTAACTTATGAAGTCAAAGGTGGTCTTATCGACAATATGACGAGGGGAATTGTTCTATCCGACCCACAAAGTTTCGCATATTTCCAAAACGCACTCAAAAAATTTGGAATAATAGATAAATTAAAAGAAAAGGGAATGAAAGATGGCGACACAGTAATAATCAAAGACATCACATTCGACTATGAGGAGTAAATTATGATAACAACAAAACAAAGAGCAACACTAAGAAAAATTGCAAGCACCTATTTGCCACTAATGCAAATAGGCAAAGACACACTAAAAGACGAATCAATAAAGCAAATAGAGGAAATGCTAGAAAAACGCGAACTTATCAAAATTCGCGTCCTAAACAATTGCTCGCTTTCCACAAAACAAGTCGCAATACTAATCGCCGAGCGCACAAACTGCGATATTGTCCAAACCATCGGCAATATCATTGTTCTTTTCCGCCCATCATCTCGCACTGACATCAAACATATTCTCTAACGACCGCACTTGGCATAAGTCGTGTCACACCGACTTTGCGAAGCGAGGGGAGCGTGTCCCCCAGTGCCAACGCACTAAACCCTGTCGGGAGATCCTCTCGTGGCAAATGCTTGCCACTCGGGAAGACACACTGAGAGTGTATCCAAGTTATTTTGTGTCATATCGAGCCTACAAAGTAGGCGAGCATATCCCCTTGTGTAAACGCACTTGACCCTATCGGGAGATACACTCGTATCTACGATACTCGGTATGACACAGGTGGTTGTGTCACACCGACCCCGCGTAAGCGTGGGGAGCGTGTCCCCAAAACTTGTACTCGCACAAAGTAAAATCAAGCAAAAAAACATAAAACAACCACAGGAAAAAAAGTTTGAGAAAAACGAAAAAATATTAAAAAAGTACTTGACAAGATTTACGAAATATGGCATGCTTTTTAATGAGAATAGAACACTAATCAAACAGCAAAAGAAATTAGTGTGTAGAAAAAGCAGGGTGCCCAAAAGCAGGGTGCCCAAAA
>CAYQLL010000089.1:0-4123 GCA_964418405.1 uncultured Christensenella sp.
CAGACTTAAAAAATTGATTGAACTTGGTGCTCCAGACGTTATCATTAGAAACGAAAAGAGAATGCTCCAAGAGTCAGTTGACGCTTTAATTGATAACGGCAAACGTGGGAAAGCCGTTCAAGGTGCAAAACAAAAAGACTTAAAGTCACTAACTGCAATTTTAACTGGTAAACAAGGAAGATTTAGACAAAACTTGCTTGGAAAACGTGTTGACTATTCAGGACGTTCGGTTATTGCCGTAGGTCCAGACCTTAAAATGTATCAATGCGGTGTACCAAAAGAAATGGCACTTGAACTATTCAAACCATTTATCATAAAAAGATTGGTTGAACTAAATCAATCAACAAACATAAAGAGTGCAAAAAGACTAATTGAAAAAGAAAAACCAATAGTTTGGGATGTTCTCAGCGAAGTAATCAAAGACCACCCAGTGCTACTTAACCGTGCCCCATCACTTCATAGACTTAGTATTCAAGCATTTGAGCCAGTGCTAGTTGACGGAAGGGCAATAAGACTTCACCCATCAGTGTGTACAGGTTTCAACGCAGACTTCGATGGTGACCAAATGCCAATTCACGTTCCACTTTCAATTGACGCAAGAACAGAAGCAAGAACACTTATGCTTGCATCCAACAATATTCTAAAACTTTCCGATGGTGCTCCAATTTGTACCCCAGGTCTTGATATTGTTATTGGTTGCTACTATCTAACACAAGGTAAAAGTGGTGTTAAGGGTGAAGGAATGATGTTCACAAGTGAAGATGAAGCAATTGTTGCATATCAAACAAAAGCAATTGACATCCAAGCTGACATAATTTTAAGACGTTCAGTAACTGTTGATGGAAAAACCTACACAAAGAGATTCCACACAACGGCTGGAAGAATAATATTCAACCGTGCAGTACCACAAAATCTTGGTTTTTGCAAACGTGAAAAACCAGAAGATGTTTGCGACCTTGAAATTAACTACCCAGTTATGAAAGGTGACTTAAAGAAAATCACAATTGCTTGCTTTGAAAAACTAGGCACAACTGAAACGTCAAAGATGATTGATAGATTCAAGGAACTCGGTTATAAATACTCAACAATCGCATCACTAACCATCAACGTTTATGATATGGCTGAGCCACCAAAAAAGAAAGAGATATTAGAGGAAGCACAAAAGAAAGCACTTGAAAACGAAAAACTACTTGCTCACGGACTTGTAACACTTGACGAAAAATTAACAGCAAATATGAATGTTTGGTTTGACGCAACAAACAAAGTTCAACAGGCGGTGCTTGACTATCTTGATGACTATAATCCATTAAAAATGTTCGTAACATCAGGAGCTCGTGGTAACAACGTTCAATTAAATAGTATTTCTGGTATGCGTGGTATCATGGCAAACGCATCTGGACAAAAAGTTGATATCCCAGTAAAATCAAGTTTCCGTGGTGGACTAACCCCACTTGAATACTTCTTGTCATCTCGTGGTGGACGTAAAGGTCTTGCCGACACAGCGTTAAAAACAGCCGACTCTGGATATTTAACAAGAAGACTTGTGGATATTTCTCAAGATGTTGTTGTAACCGAAGAAGATTGTTTTGAAACACTTGGCGAAAAAGTTAAGGGTATTGAAGTGAGTGCACTCGTTCAAGATAAAACAGTTTTGGAAACCCTTGCCGACAGAATTGCAGGAAGATTTGCTGTTGAAGATATTGTTGACCCAAAGACGGGCGAGGTAATCGTCAAAGCAAACACAATGATATCCAAATCACAATCAAAACAAGTTGAAAATGCGGGAATAACAAAAGTTAAGATTAGAACACTTCTAACTTGCCGTTCACGTCACGGTGTTTGTGCAAAATGTTATGGACGCAATATGGCAGGTTTGGATGAAGTCCAAATTGGTGAAGCAGTTGGAATTATTGCCGCTCAATCAATCGGTGAGCCAGGAACACAACTTACAATGCGTACCTTCCACACTGGTGGTGTTGCTGTCGCAGCCGATATCACAAAAGGTTTGCCACGTGTTGAGGAAATTTTTGAAGCACGCAGACCAAAAGGTGAAGCAAGACTAAGCGAAATTGCGGGAGAAGTAACAGTTAAAGACGAGCCAAGAATGTTCGTAGTAACGGTTAAAAACTCCGAAGAAGAAGCAACGTATGAAATCAAAAAACCAGTATACCTTAAAGTTAAGACAGGTGATATAATAACCCCGGGAACACAACTTAACGAAGGTTCAATCAACCCAACCGACTTACTTAGAATCAAAGGATTGAAAGAACTTCAAGACTACCTTCTAAGCGAAGTTATCTCAGTATACCGCGCACAAGACGTTTCAATTAACGACAAGCATATTGAAGTTATCATTCGTCAAATGCTCAAAAAAGTTAAAATTGAAAGCGCGGGTGACACAAAACTTCTCCCAGGCGAGATTGTTGACGTATTCACTTGCGAGGACGAAAACGAAAGAGTACTAGCCGAAGGCGGTGTTCCAGCAACTGCAAAGAGAATACTACTTGGCTTGACAAAAGCCGCACTTGCTTGTGACAGTTTCTTGTCCGCAGCATCGTTTGAACAAACATCAAGAGTGTTAACCGATGCCGCAATTAAAGGAAAAGTAGACCACTTGCGTGGACTTAAAGAAAACGTAATCATTGGAAAACTTATCCCAGCCGGCACGGGACTAAAACAATACCGTGAACTCTTGCCTGTTGTGGTTGAGAACTAAAAACTTCAAAAAAGCAGTTGATAAACACTGCTTTTTTTTGGCATATAAAACCACCGGACTATCCGGTTGTTTTATATGCCAAAAAATGTGTGGCAAGTTTGCCACACACTTTTTATCGTTCAAGTTGTGTTTCTTGTTTGTATATATTTTGAGTTGTTGTTTCTTTTTCCTTTGTCGGCTTTTGTGGTTGTTCTATTGGTTGCTCTATAGATTGTTTTTGTTCGGTAATTTTTGCTTGCTCGGTTGCATGAACTTGCTCGTCAACTTTAATTTTTGGTGATTTGTGATAAATTATTGCTCTTGATTTGGATAAGTCCAAAAGTTTCTGCATTAAAATAACAAGGTTTATTTTTTTTGTGTAACTGTCTTGCAAAAGTTCGCTAAGTTCACTGTCAAGCCCAAAAATTTCGGTGTACATTTTCACTGCGTCGGCATTTTTTTGCTTTAATTTTTCTTTACTGATTTTGAGTAGTTCGCCACGATTTTTGAGTGTAACTATTATTTGTTTGAGTTGTTTTTGTTCTTTTGGGGAAGATAACTCTTTAACTTTTTTTTGTAAATTGTCTATTAAATTTGTGTTATTTTCAAGTGCAATGTCAAAATTTTTGGAGATAGATTTGTTGTTTGCTTCCAAAAAGGTTTCTGGGAAAACTTCAATTCTTTTGTTTTTGTTTACAAGAACATCTTTTGTGAATTCTGCGTCAAGAACAAAATCTTTGTCGAAGGGGTTATATCCTTCTGTTTCATAAAGTGAACCGAGTTGTTCACTATACAAATTTAGTGCATTAAAAACATCTGTGCTTTTGTCTGATGCTAACTTGTGAGAAGCATCAAAATCTTGCATAGGTTGACTTTCAAGATTATCAAAATTTTTGTTTTTGTCAAATTTTAATATTTCCATATTTACATTGTAAAAAATATTGCCAATTTTGTCAATCAAAACTTTGGAATTGTGGTATATTACTTGCAAAAAATATAAAAATGTAGTTGACAAAATAGTTGATATATGTTAATATCTAGGTGCACTTGAAAATCGGGTGTTTTTTTGTAAGAGAAAATTTAAGGAGAAAATTATGGCAAATCCAACAAGAGCATTAGTAACACTTGCTTGCACAGAATGTAAAGAAAGAAATTATTCCACAAGCAAAAACAAAAGAAGTCAACCAGACAGAATTGAAATTTCAAAATATTGCCCAAGATGTAACAAACACACTGTTCACAAAGAAACAAAGTAAGGAGTAATTTAATGGCAGAGAACGATAGAAAGAGAACCGCAGACGAGATTGACGAGAAAGTTGTTGAAGTGGCAGACGAAACTGCCCAAGAAACAAAAGCCGAAGCCAAAATCGAGAAGGGCGAAAAGTCTCAAAAAGCAGTTGACGAAAAAAAGAAAGACAAAAGGAAAAA
>CAYQLL010000090.1:0-4123 GCA_964418405.1 uncultured Christensenella sp.
ACACACTAAAACCGCTCGTGTACACAGTATATAATATTGACAATGCAAAAGACTATAAAATCTCAATGATAAACGATGCAATTTGCGAGATTGAAGAAATATAAACACAAAAAAACACCTCTAAAACTAGAGATGTTTTTTTGCTAATTAACAATATTGCTTGTTGGTGAACAAAATCACGAACAGGCTTTATACGATTAATTAAAAAGGTCTTTGTAAGCTTTACCAAACTTTAATGCAGGTGCTTTTGAAGCAGGTATTTTTACTTTTGCTTTTGTTTGTGGGTTAATACCTTCTCTTGCAGCTTTTGAACGAACTTCAAATGTTCCAAAACCTACAAGTTGAACTTTGTCACCTTGTTTCAAAGCGTCTGTTACAACTGCAACGAATGCGTCATATGCAACACCAGCTTCTTTTACTGTTAAGCCAGCTTTATCAGCCATAGCTTTAACCAATTCTCCTTTGTTCATACCTTTCCCCTTTTATTTGGATTCTTAAAGTTTTCTTTAAGTAATTACATTATACCCTATTTTGTCGATTTTTCAAACTATTTTTTCAATATTTTTTTGCCAAAATACCTTAAAATAGCGGAATTTGGGTGGTTTTGGACTAAAAAAATGAGAATGACGGATATCCGATTCTCAAAATTCAAAAATTTTTCTACTCAGCAATGTACAAAACTCCAAGTGTTTTTGGCCCACAATGTGTGCAAATTGTGGAACACGCACTGCACTCAATTATCTCTTCAAAGCCTTCGTCTTTGAGTTTTTGTACGATTATTTCTCGTGCTGGGTCAACTGGCGATGAATATGTCACGAACACGCGTTTTTTATTTGGTTTAACTTCATCTAGCATATCCTTGCAATATTTCACAAGACAACCAGATATCCCGCCCATATATTTTTTTGTCACTTCCATTTTGCCGTCAACTAGACTTATTCTTGGTTTTAGGAATAATAATGTTGCTGCCAATTTTGCGACACCGCTACATCTGCCACCTTTGTGCAAGTATTTTAATGTGTCAATCAAAAATGACGCTTGAACTTTTGGTATCTCTTCGTTAATTTCTCTAAGTATTGTATCTAAGTCTTTGCCTTCGTTTATTTTATCTACGCACGACAAGACAAGTAGACCAGAACCACTAGACAAACTTTTTGTGTTAACAACATACACATTCTCAAATTTCTCTGAGGCACGCTTTGCATTGCTATATGCACTTGAAATTTCCGACGACAAACAAAAATGAATAAGCACATCACATTGTTTCAACTTTCGTTCAAACAGTTCTTGATATTCAATTTCGTTTATTGCCGATGTTTTGGGCAACTCTTTTGTTTTTTCCACATAATCATACAAGTCTTGTGGTTCAACATCCACGCCATCGCGTCTTAGTTCTTCGCCAAGCATAACTCCAAATGGTATAATCTCAATGTCGTTTTTTTCTCTAATTCCTTGTGGAATATCACAAGTGCTGTCCGCCGTTATACTAATTTTCATAAAATTCTCCTTATTTTTCAATAAACATAACTCCAATGGTCTTTCTTCCGCAATGTATGGAGATAGATGGACCTGCTTCAACCTTATAAATTTCCTCAAATCCAAAATCTTTGAGTTTTTGATAAATTTTTTCTTCTGCTTCAACTGGGGAAGATGACACAATAAATGCCCTTTTTTTGTCTGGGTTGCTTTCTTTTAATAGTTCATCACAATATCTTAATGCACAACCATTGATATTGCCCATATATTTTTTTGTCACTTCCATTTTTCCATCTATAATTTCAATCTTTGGTTTAATTTTTAATAATTGGGCGCCAATTCTGGCAACACCGCTACATCTCCCACCTTTATGGAGATATTCAAGTGTGTCAATTATAAATGATGTTTGAACTTTGTTTTTCACTTCTTCCGCATGTGCCAATATCTCATCTACACTTTTCCCCATTTGTGCCCAAATTGCACACTCAAGAGCAACAAGTCCAAAACCACAAGAAAGATTACGACTATCGACAGTGTAGACATTTTTCATATTTTCTGCGGCAAGTCTCGCATTCCTTCCCGTTGACGAAATCTCCCACGAAAACGAGATATGTATAACTGCGTCATAATCTTGCAAAAGTCTGTTAAAATGCTCCGTGTACTCATATTCATTGTATGCACTGGTAGTTGGCAATTTGCCAGTCCTGTCAACATAATCAAAAACATCTTTGGTTGTTCCAGTTACTTTGTCGTATCTTAGGTCATTCTCCCCCAATGAAAAAGGCATAGCATTGGTGTGAATATTGTACTTTTCGCAAATCTCTTCTGTAAGGTCACATGTGCTGTCAGCACTTATAACAATTTTCATATTTACTCCCATAATTAATATCTTTTGTATAGAACGATTTTGCTATGTTGCATTATTATAGATGTTCAACACAACAAAACTAGTTTACAAAATTAAAATGATTTTGTCAAACGCTTGATTGAAATAAATAAATTGTGTTACAATATATCCCATATGAAATCACAAAAGAAAAATTGCCACACTGGGCACAGAAAAAGATTAAGAGATTTAACAAGTCGTGTTGGACTAAAAAACTTGACAGACGTTCAAATTGTTGAACAATTGCTTTTTTATACCAATGCAAGAAAAGACACAAACGAAATCGCCCACAACCTACTCAACCAATTTGGTTCAATTTCACGCATACTTGACGCAACTGAAAGCGAACTTACCCATGTTGCTGGCGTTGGCGAAATAACCGCAAAATTTATTAACTATGTAGCCGAGCTGTTTGAAATATATCACGAACAAAAAAACTCGTCAGAAAGAGTGATACGAAATTTGGGCGATGTGCATCGCCTAATTTATCCATACTTCGCAGGCGAAAAAGACGAGTGCATATACATTGCATATATCGACAAAACAGACCGCTTGACCACCTGCGAAAAGTTATCCGAAGGGAATAAAAGGGAAGTAAGTGTCAGTCCGTCAACTATCCTAGACAAACTTCTTAAACGCTCCGAGCGAAAATGTATTGTTGCCCACAATCATCCACACGGCTCCGTCAATCCGTCAGCCCAAGACTACGAAACATATTGTGAACTTACATCAACACTCACTCAACTCGGTTTCACTCTCGCAGATTGTATAATTGTTGGCGAAGATAAATACTACTCAATGAAAAATTCTATGGTTGTACACAAAGACACTGAATAACTTTTAGAAAGTTAAAAATATTCACTTTAATAAAAAATAAGATGTGCAACATTGTCACACACCTATTTTCATTTATCGAATTCTCCCCATTTAGTGATGAATCTTACCCTCTTTTCTCTTTGTTTCCGTCTTACTTTTCTACTTATCACATTCAGGGCTTCTGCCCCTGCAACTTTCTCTACCGGTTTTCTCCTGCCTATCCGTCTTCAGTACTCTATCTAGTTTTTCTGACAGCATCATCATCTCTGTTATGTCAACAGTTTTTACGCCAATTGGAAAGCCGCACGAACACGCAAACTGCTCGTTTTTCCCACTTGTCCATCATCGAGAAATCCGAACTCGGCAACATAGCACACAATACCAGTGTCACGAGTACTAGGCGAACGGAGCCAAAAACCAACCCCCGACGTGTCTATCGAAGTAGTCCATTTGCGTGAATCTAAGGTGTTGCCCAAGAATGTCATTACTTCCTCGCCACTTAAAAGCCAGAATTTATCCGTTGAACTGTCCGAGTTTGAAAGCGCTTCTGTTGATGAATCATAAGTCACATATGACCAAGTGTTCACGTCCCAACCACTATGCTTCCAGTAATTTATGTTATCTATTTTCCTATCTCTTATTAAGCTTAATTGACTTGAATCTGTTATATTAAAGTATGAACCATCTTTTATGCTTGTTCTAATTGAACTGTTGTAATAGTTTTCAGAATTCGAACTATCAAAAGCAGGTTTTTCATTCACCGCCGTTTGTTGCAAGAATACTCCGTCTGTTAGATACCTTGCACCGTCATTTTCATTGAATTTATCGTTCGCGGAATAGGTGTATTTACTCGTTCCATCCAATGATACAAG
Organism: uncultured Christensenella sp.; assembly: GCA_964418405.1. Classification (GTDB taxonomy): domain Bacteria; phylum Bacillota; class Clostridia; order Christensenellales; family UBA1242; genus UBA5893. The sequence continues at coordinate 4,051 of CAYQLL010000090.1, forward strand.
TCTCCATTTTACATCGTCATTCGTCACACTAGTTGATGTTTTACCAAGTGTTATATAATAACCTTGAATACTA
>CAYQLL010000091.1:0-4114 GCA_964418405.1 uncultured Christensenella sp.
TTGAAGCGAGATACCTATCTGATGCAATATTCTTGCAACAATCAGTCAGTGGTGGGACAGTGGCTTTTGATGCATCTAGTAGCAACAACTATTACGATAGCGATATCCGAACTAACATAAACACGTTAGCTAATTGGAACTTAACGGAGTCCGAAGTATCCTCTCTAATCTCGAAAAGAAATATAACAGGAATAGAAATGTATAATGTTGATGGGACTTATGACTACACAGGCACAACGAATGACTATTTCTGGCTTTTAAGTGACGACGAGGTTGAAATATTAATGGGTACAACAAACAAGGATAGAATGTGGATACAGGAAGGTGAGACGTCTGGGGTTAGTTATTGGCTTCGTTCGCCAACTCGCGTTGCCGGTCATGTGTGCATTGTTTACCCGGATGGCAGTTTCAATGTAGGTAGCGTGATTGGTTCGCAGTTTGATCGTGTTCGTGCGGCTTTTCAATTGGCCTAAGAAACAGCCAGCAAAGCAAAGGTAGTCATGCTAGAAATAAAGTAAAAGACATTGTGATAACAAAAAAATTGACCTGAATTAAAATAAAAAATAGGAGAAACCAGAAAGAGTGTTTTTGACACTCTTTTTTGATGTGGTGAAAGTATTGAGGGCAAAGTTAGTAAAAAAACTTTGTTATATTGCTTGTGTTTTTGATTGAAATTATTTATAATATGCTATGAGGGGAAATATGCTAAGTACAATAGATAAATTAAAATCACAACTTACATGCAAGTTTAATTGGGTGGAAATTAAGGCGAATGAATATGCAAGTTATGGCATTGCCAATCTTCCCGAAGCGCAAGTTGTGTTCTCGTATAAAGTTGGTGCAATATACAATACGTTCAACACACTCACACTTTATGACTATGGCAAAGATAAAAAGTTTATAAAAGAACTTGACAGGTCGTATAATGAGTTGAGCGAGAATGCGGAAGAACAAAAAGAACTTGGAATTATGCCAGTTTACTGGAATATTTGCAGAAAAAATGCAATGCTTAGTGTTGTCAAAGTGATTATAAATCAAATGCTAAATGTTGTAGATTTATTTTTTGTGTATGACGGAAATGTATTTTGTTTCCACACATATTTGCCCGGCGAAGAAACAGACTTTAACGAAGCGAATTTAATACAAAAGTATGAAGTAATGGAGCATATTTTCAAGGAAATTGATGGAATTAAAAAGTAATTATGACAAACTAATGCAAGACGAAATAAATAGTTTTACTACAAAGAAAAAAATCTTGCTCCACAGTTGTTGTGGACCATGTTCGAGTGCTGTTATTGAAAGATTGAAACCTAATTTTGAAATAACAGTTTTTTACTATAACCCAAACATCTATCCACATGGCGAGTTTGAAAAACGACTGAAAAACCAAGAGATTGTGACAAAAAACAATTTAGGCATAGAACTTATAAGTCCAAAGTATAATGAAAGCGAGTACCTAGAAAATGTTAAAGGGCTTGAAAGTGAAAAGGAAGGCGGAAAAAGATGCGATGTTTGTTTTTATCTAAGACTAAAACAAACGGCAATTTATGCCAAAGAACATAACTATGACTACTTTGGCACAACGCTTACAGTAAGTTCGCACAAAAATGCGGAACATATAAACACAATTGGAAAAAAGATTGAGAATGAAGTTGGTATTCGCTTTTTGTATAGCGATTTCAAAAAACACGACGGCTACAAGCGAAGCATTGAACTTAGCAAAAATATGAATTTGTATAGGCAAAATTATTGTGGGTGCAGATTTTCAATAAGGCGAGATTATGACAAAGTATAAAAAAGATTATAAAAAAACATCTATTAGTTGGCTTAAAGCAATATTAAAAACTGTTGCTGTGTTTTTGCTATGTGTTGTAATTTTTATCACAGGACTTATGTTTTATTGTAATAACTTTTTGACATATTATCCAATTGAAGGTGGTAGTATGCGTCCACTGTTTAATCAAAATCAAGAAGTGGGGGACTGTGCCTATGCCACAAGGTCGAAAGATGGGATAACATATGGTAATGTTGTGATATATAATCGTGCAGGGCACACGCTTGTTGTTAAGCGCATTATTGCAATGGAAAATGATAATATTAAAATAAAGCAAGATGAAGATGGATTGTATGCAATTTATATCCAATATAACTCTACTGGAGATTGGAAAAAACTTGACGAAGAGTATATTTATGACAAAACTGTATATGAAGGCTTGTACAATAAATTTTATAACACATACAATGACGATAATGTGGAACATATATCCGCAAGTGATTTTTATGATGACGAGAGTGGGGATAAATATTATCACGTGGGCGAAGGCAAGATATTTTATGCGGGGGACAACAGACTTGGCAGTATTGATTGCTTTAACTATGGTGCAATGCCCGCCAGTAACCTTGTTGGTAAAGTTGTGTATGTCATTCATAGTGGCGAGATGAGAGTGTGGCAAGTGCTTAAACAATTTTTGGGAATATACAAATGGAAATAACAAAATTACAACTTTTTTCTTATAGAAATTATAAAAAATGCGAAATTTCTTTTGAAAAAGGGCTAAATGTAATATGTGGAAAAAATGCACAGGGGAAAACAAACCTACTTGAAGCTGTGTATTTTTGTGTTGTTGGAAAAAGTTTCAGAGCATCAAGAGAAAGAGAAGTTATCAACATCGACAGCGATATTGCAAAAATTAAACTTTTTGTGAAAAAAAGCATTGGAAATAGTGTAATTGAGATTATTTTTTCAAAAAAAGACAAAAAAACTGTTAAAATCAATGGTGTGCCAATAAAAAGAATTAGTGAACTTTTGGGCGAGTTTAATGGCGTGTTTTTTTCGCCCGACGAACTTAAACTCATCAAAGAAAGTCCAGAAGATAGACGCAGATTTATGGATATAGATATATCGCAAACAAGCAAGCAGTATTTTTACTTACTCAACAGATATAATCAAATTTTGCAAAACCGAAACAAACAACTTAAAATGAATTTAGGGAAAACTGACTTGGTTGATATTATGAAAATTTGGAACAGCCAACTTGCTTCATGTGCACTTAAAATTGCTAAATACAGACAGAATTTTGTACTAATGCTTTCGCCATATGCGAAAAAAGCACATTCATATCTTACCGACAGTAAAGAGAACTTGGACCTTACATATGTTGGGATTGATGAAAAAAGCGAAGATGAGATAATAAAAAAACTTGAAAAAAACCTAGACAAAGATATATCGCTTGGCTACACAAGCTATGGTCCGCATAGAGATGATATAAAAGTCACAATTAATGGCATTGATGTAAGGACTTATGGTTCACAGGGGCAACAAAGGACGTCTGCATTGTCACTTAAACTTGCAGAGCTTAGCATTATTGAAAATCAAATCAAGTCAAGACCGGTACTATTGCTTGACGATGTTTTAAGTGAACTTGACGACGATAGAAAGCAAAGGCTCATATCTTTTTGTCAAGACACGCAAACGCTTATCACTTGCACATCATTTGCATACAATGTGAAATGTAATAAAATAGAAATAGAAAATGGAGATGTCAAACATAATCAATAAAAATATCACTTTTCAACCATTGATAGCAGGACTTGCTTTTTGAATTAAGTATGCAATTTTGTTGACATAAATTGTAAATTTGGTCTATAATTACTTGAATAAAAAAGGAGTAAATTATGGGACTATTTGGTTTTTTTAAGAAACAACTACTAAAAGTTATTGAATGGAAAGATGATTCAAAAGAAACGATTGTATATCGTTTTCCACTAAATGATCGTGATGAGATTATGACAAGTTCAACACTTGTTGTAAGAGAGTCGCAGGTCGCAATTTTCGTACATAAAGGTGTAATTCAAGATGTGTTTATGCCAGGAACATATAAACTCTCTACAGAGAATATTCCATTCTTGACAAAGGCACTTTCACTTCCAACGGGATTTGAAAGTCCAATCAAGGCAGAAGTGTACTATGTTAACACAAAACAATTTGTTGGGCAAAAATGGGGTACGCAAAATCCTATTATGATGCGCGATAAAGAGTTTGGTACTGTTAGACTCCGTGGGTTTGGTGTGTATTCTTTAAAAGTGGTTTATGCGAAAATATTTATGAAAGAAG
>CAYQLL010000092.1:0-4057 GCA_964418405.1 uncultured Christensenella sp.
AACAAAAATGCCACAGATGAGCAACTTAAAAACGCACTAAAAATAAGCCAAAGCAATTTTGTTGAAAAACTTGACGGCAAGATGGACTACGCAATCGCGCAAGGCGGAACGAATGTTTCTGGCGGGCAAAGGCAAAGACTTAGCATTGCAAGAGCCATTGTGAAAAACCCAGAATTTTACATATTTGACGACAGTTTTTCCGCTCTTGATTATAAAACTGACAAAACACTTAGAAAAGAACTTGCAAAAAACACAAAAGACGCAACAAAAATTATTGTTGCACAGCGTGTTGGAACAATTATGCACGCCGACCAAATTGTAGTTTTAAGCGAAGGAAAAATCGTCGGAGTGGGCAAACATAAGGACTTACTCAAAAATTGCGAAGTGTACAAAGAAATTGCCCTTTCCCAACTTGACAAGGAGGAACTATAATGGCACATAAAAATCAAAATCAAGGTCAAAAAGCAAAACATTTCAAAAAATCACTAATTTTGTTAATAAAATCACTGAAACCTTACATGATATCTATTGCATTCTCTCTAATATTCGCACTGCTTGGAACAGTGCTTGCACTAATCTTGCCAAATATGTTAAAAAGTGTTGGCGAAGAAATATTCGTTTCCGCTAGTGGTCTTGCTATTAACCTAGACAAAGTGACAACTCTTTGCATTTGGCTACTTATTATGTGTACTGCTTCCAGTATGTTTAGTTATTTCCAAGGCTATATTATGAGTGGTGTAACAGCAAAAGTCACACAAGAGTTTAGAACCAAAATTTCTGAAAAGATAAACAAAGTACCGCTTGCCTACTTCGACAGCACAAGTTATGGAGATATTTTAAGTAGAATAACCAACGACGTTGACACTATCGGCCAAACACTAAATCAATGTATTTCGAACATTATAACTTGTATGGCAATGTTTTTGGGAGCAATTGTTATGATGTTTGCAAACTCGTGGCAACTAACACTAATTACTTTCGCATCTCTTCCAATAAGTTTACTGCTTGTGCTAATTCTTATCAAATTCTCACAAAAATACTTTGTTACACATCAAAAGGCACTTGGCGAGTTAAATGGAATCGTCGAAGAAAATTATCATGCACATAACATTGTAAAAACATTTAATGCGGAGCAAAAAGCACAATATGACTTTGAAAAAGTAAATAATATCCTTCAAAAATCGTCATTTATGTCACAATTTATCTCTGGAAGTATGTATCCTACAATGAACTTTGTTAACAATGTGACATATGCAATTGTATGCGTGGTTGGTGGAATATTATCTATCAAAAATCCATTATTTGTTGTGACTGTTTTGACTTTTGTGGAATACATGCGAATATTCAATCAACAAATAAGTCAAATTTCGCAAATTAGCGGGACATTGCAAAGTGGTGTTGCTGCGAGCGAAAGAGTGTTTGAATTCTTGGCACTTGCCGAGCAAGACGAAGAAAACGAAAAGACGACAAAAGTTGAAAATGTAAAAGGCTATGTTGAATTCAAAAACGTTAGTTTTGGCTACACAAAAGACAAGACAATTATCAAAGATTTTTCCGCAAAAATACTTCCAGGGCAAAAAGTTGCGATTGTTGGGCCAACCGGTGCAGGAAAAACAACTCTCGTCAACCTACTTATGCGATTTTACGAAATTGACAGTGGCGAAATATTGATTGACGGTATTAGCACAAAGGATATGAAAAGAGAGGATGTTAGAAAACTATTTGGAATGGTACTTCAAGACACTTGGATATTTGACGGCACAATAAGAGAAAATGTATCTTTTGGGACAAAAGGGCTTACAAACGAACAAATTGAAAATGCTTGCAGTTTTGCTCACATTGACCACTTCATTCGCTCGCTTCCAAACGGCTATGATATGGTTGTTGATGAAACGGCGAATATTAGTCAAGGACAAAGACAACTTCTCACAATTGCTCGTGCAATGGTCAACAATGCACCAATGCTAATACTCGACGAGGCAACATCGTCGGTTGACACAAGAACGGAACAACAAATACAAAAAGCAATGGATAAGCTTATGGCAAATAGAACAAGTTTTGTTATCGCTCACCGATTATCCACAATCAAGAATGCCGACCAAATTTTGGTTATGAAAGACGGCAATATTGTTGAACAAGGCAACCACAATGAACTTATGGCACAAAACGGCTTCTATGCCGAACTGTATAATAGTCAATTCTAAAAAAATCTGGCAGGAGTTTGTTTGACTCAAATGACTGTCAGATTTTTTGTGCAGAAACGACGTTAATTTAATTTGTTACTTATTAAACGTACTAAAAAATAAAAAAATAGCCCAAAGTTCGAGGCTCGGGAAATTTGTCCACGCAGGAGTTTATCTAAATAAATGACTGTGTGGCAAATTTCCCAGAAACAAAGAAATTTGGTGCTATTTTTTATTTTTTCTTGGTGTCTTTGAGTGTAATAGTACGATTAAATACCAAATGCTCGCTTGTGGTGTCTTTGTCTAGACAAAAATATCCATTGCGAATGAATTGATAGCGTTCGTCTTCCGTGAATGTTACATCATCTTCAACATAGGCATTGTCTAGCACAATTTTTGAATTTGGATTAATTTTGAAATTGTCGGTGGCGTGTTCTTGCCCTTCAACTTCGTCTTGGCTTGACTCGTCAACAAGGTTATCAAAAAGTCTTACTTCAACTTTTTTTGCATGATTTGGGTTTATCCAATGGATTGTACCCTTAACTTTTTTAGTGCAATCACTGCCCGATTTTGTGCCTTCTTCGTATTCGGCATACACAGTTGTCACATTGCCGTTTTCGTCAATGTCAAAGTTGGTACATTTTACAATATATGCACCTTTAAGTCTAACTTCTGCACCAACATACAAGCGATAAAATTTTTTGTCTGGAATTGTGATAAAGTCTTCCCTTTCAATCAAACTTTCCTTGCCAAAATAATACTTTCTTTTTGTGGTTGTTTCATTTTGTGGGTAGTCTTCAAGTTCAACTTCTTCTTCCTTGCGATCTTCCCAATTTGTGATAACAAGTTTGATTGGATTTAACACTGCCATAACACGTTTGGAAACTTTGTTTAAGTCATCACGGATAAAGTGGTTCAAAAATTCTGGGTCTATTAGTGAGTTGCTTTTTGAAATTCCCGCTGCCACGACAAAGTTTTTAAGGCTTTCCGGCAAAACACCACGGCGTCTCAGCCCGCGGAGAGAATAAAGTCTTGGATCGTCAAAACCAGTAACCTTGCCGTCTTGGACAAGTTTTTTAATAAACCTCTTACCTAAAATTGCACCTTTAATATATAGGTTAGCATACTCAACTTGGCGTGAGTGGTTTTTTAGTCCGCTATTTTCAACAACCCAATTGTATAGTGGTCTATGGTCTTCAAACTCTGGCCCACAAATTGAGTGCGTTACACCCTCATAGCAGTCATCAAGTGGATGCGAAAAATCATAAGTCGGATAAATGTTCCAACTTCTGCCAATTCTTTGGTGGTTTAGATATTGAATCCTATAAATTACTGGGTCACGCATATTCATATTTGGACTTGCCATATCTATTTTTGCCCTTAAACACCTTGAACCCATTTCAAACTCACCATTTTTCATTCTTTCAAATAGGTCTAAATTTTCTTCGACTGTCCTGTTTCTATATGGGCTGTTTGTCCCCGGTTCGGTTAATGTTCCACGGGTATTGGATAGTTCTTCGGGACTTAGGTCACAAACATATGCTTTGCCTTCTTTGATTAGTTTTATAGCGACTTCATAGTTCATTTGGAAATATTCGGTTGCATAGTGAATTTCATGCCAATCGTAACCAAGCCAATGAACATCGTCTTGAATGGAGTCCACAAACTCTTGACTTTCTTTTTGAGGGTTTGTGTCGTCATAACGAAGGTTACAAATTCCGCCATACTTTTGAGCAAGCCCATAGTTTAGCACAATGTTTCTTACATGTCCTATGTGTAAGTAGCCACTTGGCTCTGGTGGATGACGTGTTTGAACATGATCACATCTACCTTCCGCCAAATCTTTGTTTATTATGTCTTCAATAAAATTAGTT
>CAYQLL010000093.1:0-4025 GCA_964418405.1 uncultured Christensenella sp.
TCCACGATAAATCGTGGCATCACAGTTTGAATTAACATCAGTTTTGCTTGAAAATACACTCGCTTCGCTCGTGTGCTTTCAGACAAAACTTCCGATAATATTATATATCAACAAAGTGTGACTGTCAATATGCAAAATCTTGAGAATTTGGATTACGGCTTTCATCTTACGATATCATAATCTTTGTAGTCTAAAGATGCGATTTTTACCTTTTTATCTTGCTCATTCCCGTCATAATTTTTTAAGTTATAATTTCCATAATTTTCGCCTCTAATCGGAGTTATTGCTGAGTTATTTTTTGTGATTTTTATAAATACATCAATGGTCTTTGTGTTAATTGCTTCACCTTCTAGTATACATCCACCAATCACATCATAATCGTATACCACAAGATTGTCACCAGTACCATAAAGAGATGCTTGAACATTGTATGTTATATTTCCAGTTACTTCATTTATATCCATGCTACGCACACGCGTTTGTGTAGTATCATTGTTTGTAGTATTTAGAGCACCAACCAAACTGCCAATATAAACTTGCGCAACATACTTACCATTAATCGTTTTCGATGCTGGTTTTACGATTGATAGACTTATGTCTTTTAATGTACAATTTGTAATCTGAATGTCTGAACCTAAATCACAATTGATATCAACTTGACCAATAAGTCCGCCAACTTTTATGGCTGCCTTTACAGTCCCATTGAATGTTGAATTTGATATTGTACCATTTTGGACAAGTTTTCCAACAAGTCCGCCTACAATATCGGATATTATAGCATCTTTTGCCGTTGTTATATTGTAAACAACATCGCAATAATCAATTGTTCCCCCGCGAATAATACCACATACTCCGCCAAGTGCTTGTGCAACTATTGGTGAATTCTTGAAAATATTACAGTCAAGGTCTTCATCCTCACTTCCAATTGTTATATAACTAACCTTACCTAGAATCTCACCAGCTAAAATTCCACCATAAACACTTGCGCGTATAAAACAATTACTTGATGCACTTGGGGCGATATCTATGTATGATACACTGGCATTGATACCTATGCCACCAAATAAAAGTCCTGAAACCATACCAACGGAAGCACATTCAAAACAACTTACATTTTGGACGGTACCCATTCCACCGACGTAACCAACAACCGTACCTGCATAAGAGATTGTTGAAGTGTTAGCAGCGTATTCGTCATACAAGATTAGACTCTGAGCTTCGTCACTTGTCCAATCTGAAAAACTACACAAATTTACCGCATTGACAGATACCGACGATGTTGCATTCTTTATTTCAAATTCACTTAGTGTTCTTCCAAATAGACCACCCACAATATTTTTACCAATAATTGCTAGTGAGTTTTTATTTGTTTCACTTGTTAAAACTTTAATATTATAGGCATTAGCTTTGAATAATGTTCCACAAATAGCACCAACGACACGAGCGTTTGGCATATTTATGTAATTTGGTGTGAATATAACATTTTGAATATATGCGTCATAGTCGCTATGCCCAATTTGGCTAAAAAAGCCGGCACTAAACAATGATTCATTGGTGTTAAGTGAGTAACCAGAAACTGTTAGTCCATTACCTTCAAATTGCCCCGCAAATATTATGTTATAGAGAGAACTTATTGTGATTTTATTTTCAAGGTAGTCTATATCACTAATTAGTCTTATTGATTTTGTAAATGTCTTTTTATTCGTGATTGCATCGTTATATATAGTGCTTTCCATTTCTTGCGCTGTTGATATAAGAATAGGGTTAGCACTTGAACCATAGTATTCACAATTATCACTTTGCTTGTAAGCATATATAACTTCACCCGTTTCTTCATCAGCTTTAGAGTTATCAATATCAAGTAAATATTGCGAGAATGCCAAAGTATTTGCAGAAACAAGTTGTGGACGCATTGAGATAAAAGACATTAAAGCATTTTGATATTTATAATCATCAAGTTGGATAAGTGAAGGAGACACACGTAAATATTTATTGTAAGTTGATGTCTTTATTAAAATATCTTCGTGATTGTTATACTTGCTTAAATTGTCATCATCATCTCCAAAGATTTCTTCGCCTGTTGTCGCGTAAAACCAAACGCCTTGATGTTGCTTTTGATTTGAATTGAATACAAAAGTTGAAAATAGCTCTTCACCTGTTATTTTGTAATCAAATGATGTTGTGGTATCTTTTGTTATTTTTCTATTTAAAGCAAATTCTAAGAGTGTAGATTTTCTTAACATAGATTCATCATAATTATCGTTGGATTTGTTTACATCTTTATTATAGTTATCATCTGACAAGAAATAACAATTTTTGAGTCCGCCCTTACCTTGAACATTTGTTATGATGAATGGATAATTAATTGTGTCACTGTCACCCAGACGAGATGTTGTGTATGAATTAGAAATACTACCCTCATTTATGCATACAAATCCGGAGTTTTGGGACGAAGATGTAATTGGAATGTTTGCATAACAATCACTTATTGTGCCCTTGTTATTATATATAAATGTTGAAGCGATAGATGATGCCTTTATGGCAAAATTTGAATTTTCGCAATAGATTTTGTTTTGACCTTGCGAATATTTGCCTTCAATAAAACTATTCAAAATTTCCCCACTATTTGTTTTTACAAAACCAGAAGTTGAATGTTTTACATCTTGGCTGGAGTTTTTGATTAAACTATTTTTCACATAACAACTTGCAATATGTCCATAATTTTCGGCAACAAAACCTGCTAAATTAGCACCGCTTGTATCCATTCTTATTTCAACATGACTATTGGTGATATATCCTTCGTTTTTTGCAACAAAACCAGCAATGTTGGACGAAGAAGAATATTCAGAGTTCGCAAAATTATTCACAACTAGTGAACTTATTTCATTACCAAGTTTTACTGCACAATTAGTTATTATACCTTTATTTATACCTGCTAAAAGTCCAAAATTAAATTCTTCAGTTATTTCTGTGTTTTGGAAAGTGAAACCAACCTCTTGGAATTCATATAGTTTGATTGTCAGATTTTTAACTATAGTATTTTCGCCAATTTGTGAGAAAAGTCCATAATTTGTGACATTGTTAACAACAAATTTTGACCTTAAAATTATACTAAAACCATTGCCGTCTAGTTCCAAAATTTCAGTCTCGATTGGTGTAAAGCTATCACTTAGCGTTATATCGCAAGTTAATCTATATTTGCCGTTTTCTTTCATTGACATAAAGTCGCTATAACTTGTGATTGGCAAATAGTTCTTGTTGGATATGCTTTGATTTATATTTACATCAATTTGTTTGAAAGTATTGTTGTCAATTTCTTCGTCAACAATAATTTCAATATACCCACTTTGATATGTTAAACTAGATAAACCTACTTGGAATGAATATGCATTTTCACCAACATACAATGGAGTTACCGAATAGCCGTTTATTTGAATATATTTGTTTCTAAAGTAAGTATCGCTACTTAGTTCCACATATTGATCGTTTTCTGTGTTTAGATACTTGAACTTAGCATTGTTTACTATGTTATTTTTTAATGCCTTTATTGCATTTGTCGCACTTTGAGAGCCTTCAAACTTAATTTTCTCTGCTATTAGTGTTCTAATGTCAGAAACGGTATTTTTTACATTTAATTCAAGTGGAGTGTCGTCAAATAATGATTTGAGATCATTTTTATCATAGTCTAGTACATACTCAACAATTGTGAATTGAACTGAGCCAGCTGAACTTTTAACTTCGCTACCATTTACCATTCTTAGACCATAATACTCAAGACGAGCATCTATTCCAGTGCCACTGCCATAGCTCACATTGCTACTAACTTCAAGATAGTATGTGCTACCAATATTTTTTATTGTAATATATGGAGATAATGATGTTATTCGTATATCTTCCGCATTGTAGCCGATGTACTTAACATCAAGGGCATAAGTCAGACCACGAGCAATGTACTCTACATTTGATGAAATATTATCTCTGACCAAAGATACAGATATAGTTTTTTCAATATCAATAACCAATGT
>CAYQLL010000094.1:0-3996 GCA_964418405.1 uncultured Christensenella sp.
TGGCATTTTTGTTACCATACAAAAGATTTGATTTTATCGTACCAGAAAAAAGATAACCTTGTTGTGGAACATAGCCAATTTTATCGTTTAGATCGTTTAATTTGTAATTTTTGATATTCTCGCAGTCAATAGTTATCTCGCCAAAAGTAGCATCATAAAATCTCGTAATAAGATTTACAAGTGTACTTTTTCCGCTTCCCGTTGAACCAATAAAGGCAATTGTTTCGCCTTTTTCAACTTTGAACGATATATTTTCAAGTGTGTTCATTTCGGCGTCTGGATACCTAAAAGATACATTCTTAAATTCAATTTCGCCAACTTTATTGTTTATATCACTTTCCGTATTTTTTGCTATGGACAAATTACCATCGGTTATTTTGTTTTTAGTGATAAGCACTTCGTTTATTCTCTTACCCGAAACCACTCCCCTTGGGATAACAACAAAAAGCATCGCAATAAACATAAAACTCATGACGACATGCATTGCATAAGATACAAACATTGCAAGTTCCGGATAAAGCAAATTGCCCGCATCAATAAGATACGCGCCAATAAAGTAAATTGCGATGCAAAGCCCGTTCATGATCAAATCCATTCCTGGCCAAAGTAAGGACATTACACGGTTGACAAAAAGTTGCGTTTTTGTTAAATCTGTGTTGACTTCCTCAAATTTTTGTTCTTGTTCGTCTTCTGCATTATATGCTCTAACAACTCTAATTCCCGACAAATTCTCACGGGTTACATTGTTAATTTTATCTGTCTTTTTTTGAATTACTGCAAACTTGGGCACTGCCACAAAAAACAAAAATAGTACAAGTGCAAGCAGTAGAAGCACCGCTCCCGCCGTTGTCCAAGTTAAAGTAACCGACGAGCCAACAATTTCTTTTACGGCATAAGCACCCATAACAGGGGCGGTTATTGCCATTCTTAGTGTCACAAAAACAGTTTGTTCAACTTGCTTTACGTCGTTTGTTGTTCTTGTTATCAAACTTGCAACAGAAAACTTGTTCATTTCTTCCATAGAAAATGAATTGACTTTTTTGAAAATGTTGCTTCTAAGCGTTTTTGAAAAGTTTGATGAAATCATAGACGCCAAAAAGTTGACAAAAACCACACTAACGCAAATACCAAGTGCAATCAAAATCATATCAATTCCAACATCCCAAAGTGCACCACTTGTAAGGGAACCTGTGATGACTGAAGATTGAATAAGCGAAACAATTTCGCCCATTTTCTTGATTAATCGCATTTCAAGTTCAACTTGGAACACAATTATTCCAATAACTATGGCACACAAAATCCATGTGTACCACTTAAAAAATCTAAGTAATTTTAACATACTCTATTCCTCTTATATATTTGTTATAAATATCTTTTATTAATAGTTTATGACTAGTATTATATGCATAAAAAACTTTATTGTCAACTAACAAATATCACTTTTTTGAATAAAATTGTATAAAAAAATCTCGATATGTTATTTTTCGAGATTTTCTATTTTTTCTTGTTTTATTTCTGCAATATTTTTTTCTGGCAAAATTGCACTGTCTTTTATTTTTGTGAGCATTTTTTCTCGTTTTTGTCGTTTTTTGTCTTCATGTGCCTGTCTGTTTTTCTGTCGCAATTTCTCAAATTTATTGACACATTTTGGAATAAATATATGAAGTGGAATTGCAACAATAATAAATGAAACAAAAAGGCCGATAACTTTCCAACTAAACACCGTCATTCCAAAGAAACTGCCCATAAGTGAGATTGCCAAGATAATAAATATCAACGAAATAGACAGACAGCCAATTCTTATTAAGTTGAGCGGAAGACACAAGAAGAATAAGTTAACATACCCAGTAAAAGTCAAAACCAAAGTTGCAAGAGTGTAATATTCTTCCGCTTCAAGCAATTTGAAACGTGTGAGAATGATAACTGCAAAGACATTGAGAAACATAAGTAACCCACTCGGAATGCTTCGTTTAAGCACCACTGGGATAAAGTCGCCTTTAATAAGTTTCGTGTTTGGTTGAAGGGCAAGTATAACCGATGGAATTCCAATCACAAACAATTCCAAAATAAACAAGTTTTTTGGCGAGAATGGATATTGTGAAAGAGTGACAATTGAGAACAGTGACAAAAGTATTGTAAACAATGTTTTCATCAAAAATAGTGTTGAAGATTGTTGGACATTGTTGATAACTTGTCGTCCTTCTTTCACAATATCAGGAAGAGATGAAAACCTGGAGTCAAGTAATACCAAATTACTTAAATTTCTTGCAACTTCGCTACCATCTGCCATTGCGATTGAACAATCTGCTTCTTTTAGGGCAAGAGTGTCGTTGACGCCATCGCCCGTCATGGCGACAACATTGCCTTGCTTTTTAAGTGATTTTACCAAAATAAGTTTTTGCTCTGGACTAACTCTGCCAAATACAGTAAACAAATGTGCATACTGCTCAACTTGTTGAGGGCTAGCACCTTCCAAAGACACAAAACTCTCGGCATTTTCAACACCAACCCTTTGGGCAATTTTGCTAACAGTCACTGGGTTATCCCCAGAAATTATTTTTATTTGAACGTTGTTTTCTTTGAACCAATTTATTGTTTGCAAAGCATCCTCGCGGATATGGTCACAAATTGATATAAGCATAAGGGGAGTGCAATTTTTTGGAAGTTCTTCATCTTCGTTTAGCATAGTTTTACTGTGGGCTAACATAATCACTCTTTGCCCTTTGCTTGTTCGCTGTAAAATTTCATCTTGCATATTGCTGTCAAGTTTGACATTGATAAACTCAGGTGCACCCAGAACAAAAGTCCCAAGTTTTTCAAAAGATGTTGCTGTGCATTTCCGCTTTGACGAAAAAGCAATGTTATATGCAAGTTTATAGTCTAAACTTGTGCCAAACTCCAAAAGTAGGGCACTGTTAGTTGCATTTGATGCCGTTTGATTGTACAAAATATTCGCAATAATATTTTTGTTGTCAACACCTTTAATATGTCCAAGTTCAACGGTTTCGCAGACTTGCATTGTGCCGTCGGTTATTGTTCCAGTTTTGTCAAGGCACAAAACGTTGCTACGTGCAAGCATTTCAATTGAGAACAAATCTTTCACAAGTGTTCGCTTTTTGCTAAGTTTAATAACGCCAACCGCCAAAGCAATTGTAACCAAAAGGAACATTCCAGCAGGCACCATTCCAGTTAGCGCTCCGCAAGTTTTGATAACCGTCGATGTCAAATCTTGACCATATGAATAGTAGTTAGTCGCAAACATCAATCCGCCAATAGGGATAATACCAATACCAATGTATTTGATTATAGAGTTTAAATCTTTGTATAGGTTAGAGTTTGGACTTTTGAATTGTTTTGCCTGTTTTGCAATGGACTGAATGTAGTTATCTTTGCCAATTTTGTCCACGCGGGCTTTGCAACTGCCACTAATTATAAAACTCCCAGCATAAATAAAATCGCCAACGTTTTTCTTTACTGCATCACTTTCGCCAGTAAGCAAACTTTCATTTACTTCCATTTTGCCTTCAACAACAACTGCATCGGCTGGGATAGAATTTCCAATCGTTAGTTCAATAATGTCGTCCAAAACCAATTTTTCCGCAAAAACTTCAACTATTTCGCCACTTCTTGTCACTTTGACTTTTGGTGAAGTGACAATTGATAGTTTTTGCACAATCATTTTTGCCTTGCACTCTTGAATAATAGAAATAAGGGTGTTTAGAAATATTACAATGATAAAAAGCAAATCGCTGTAACTCTCCACTGCTACAAGTGCACCAAAAATAAGTAGCCAAATAAAGTTGAAAAATGTAAAAGTGTTTTCAAACACAATTCTCAAGTAGCTTTTTCCCGTCTTTTGCTTGGAAGAATTGAAGAGTTTGTTTTTCACTCTCTCCGCATACTCTTCTTTATTAAGTCCATCATTTGGATTTGGATTGTATCTTACAATCTCTAATTGTTTTTTTCTTTTCAATCTCATTTTGTAAATATATTTGT
>CAYQLL010000095.1:0-3918 GCA_964418405.1 uncultured Christensenella sp.
ACACACTAATTTCTTTTGTTGTTTGATTAGTGTTCTATTCTCATTAAAAATGATGTCACTTTTCGTAATTTATGTCAAGCGTTTTTAATAAATTTTTTCGTTTTTCTCAAACTTTTTTTGCCCAAGGCGAATTTTTGCGTTTTTTTGCTTTATTACACTTTGTGCTAGTACAAGTTTGGGGGACACGCTCCCCACGCTTACGCGGGGTCGGTGTGACACACAGGTAAGGCTTCGAAGTTCTGCTCTCGTGTCTTCCCGAGCATCTGACAAGATGCGAGAGGATCTCCCGATAGGGACAAGTGCGTTTACACAAGGGAACACGCTCGCCCGCTTCGCGGGGTCGGTGTGACACATAACACTAACATTGTGCGTTTGCACTGGGGGATATGCTCGCCTACTATGTAGGCTCGATATGACAAAAGTTGGACACGATGCATTTGCTCACCTATTTTGGAAAATCGACGTGACACAATTTATCTATGTCGCCTGCTCCAAGAATTAAAATATCAAAACTTTGATTTTCTTTTTTTATAATTTCTTTTTTTAGTCGTTTTAGTGATGCAAAATATTTACAATTTTTATTTTTCTCTCTCACTTTTTTGTACAAGGCGAAAGCACTTGCAGTTTTGTCGTATTTTTCCCTTGCGGAATAAGTTTTCACAAAAAATACCTTGTTTTGACTTGAAAAGCACTTAATAAAATCGTCAAAAAAACTTTTTGTTCTGGAATATGTGTGCGGTTGGAACACAATCAAGATTGGCTTTTTTGCACAAAGTGAAAAGGTTTGTATTGTCTTTTGTATCTCGGACGGATGATGTGCATAGTCGTGGACAATTAGGTTTGGTGCTTGTTGTATTTTTTCAAACCTTCTCAAAATGTTAAGTTCGCGACCTAGCCCTATCTTTATTGCTGTCAAACTTACACCTAGTTTCAAACACGCCAAAACTACCGCAAGCGAATTTGTGACATTATGCTCGCCGTATGCACCTAGGTCTATGTGAAGTAAAAATTTGTTTTTGTAGTAACAATCATAACTATATTTCCCGCCACTTTGTTTTATGTTTTTTGCCACAATCTCGCCTTGTTTTGTCCCAAAACTATATATATTGTCGCCATAAATTTCGCATTGTGCGTTTATTATCGCAATTTTTGAGTTGACAGCGAATTTTTGATATGATTTTTGCTCGCAATCAAAACTCTTGAAATAGTCCAAATGCTCGGGTTCTAAATTTAGCACAATACCAACTTGTGGGTTTAGATGCAAAAAACTGTCGTGATATTCACACGCTTCTGTTATGAAGTATTTTTTCTCGCCAAAAATTAGCCCAAATTTATTGTTGTGCAATATCCCGCCAATGTGAAGTGTAGGACTTTGGGAAAAAGCATGCAAACAATTGTACATCATAAGTGTTGTACTTGTTTTGCCATGCGAGCCAGCAATTGCCACAACACACTCATATTGTTTGGCAATCTCACCCAAGAGCTCGCCCCTTGACACAACTTTTAGTAGATTTTTTCTTGCAAATTTTAGTTCGTCGTTATCTTCATTTATCGCACAATTATAGACAACAACATCTACCCCAAGGACATTTTCTTTTCTATGCCCCAAAAAGACTTTTATGCCCGCTTTTTCAAGATTTTTGACAATCGTACTTTCTTGACTATCACTCCCTTGTACATAGTACCCCTTTTTAGCAAGATAATATGCTAGCGCTGACATACTTATTCCACCAATACCAATAAAATGAAATCTATATTGTTCCATACTTAAATATATGTAGTTTTATTTTTATGTGTTTATCTTTAACGCTTTTTCTTCAAAAAAGTTTTTTTTGAAAAAAGTATGAAAATTATTTGCCAATAAAAATATTTTATGGTATAAATATATCGACTACAAAAAAGGAGATGCTATTATGAATATCACAGAAGTAAGAGTAAGACTTGTAAGTAAAGAAGATTCAAAACTTAAAGCAGTTGCTTCAATGACGATTGATGGATGCTTTGTTGTTCATGACATCAAAGTTATCAGTGGCAGTGAAGGAATGTTTATTTCAATGCCTTCGAGAAAAACTCCAGAAGGAGAATATAAAGACATTGTTCATCCACTCAACACAGAGACAAGAGAAGCAATCAGCAAGTTAATACTTGAAGCTTACGAGAAAGAACTTAACAACAATAAGGCTGAGTAAAAAAACAAAAAACTCACCCCAAATATGGGGTGAGTTTTTTATTCTTTAATAAAGAAAAGACAAATGACGTCTATCTTTATCATTTGTCTAATTAAAAGGAGATATCTCTATGAAAAAATGATATCTTGTAAGCAACGACTAAGCTTGAAGTTGCTTACAAGACATAATGTATCACAATATGTTGCATATGTCAACAACTAAAACTTAAAAATTAACAACCATTTTTTGATTTTTCAATCAGTTTTCTAAAATAGTCGTCAACTTTGGTCATTGCCCGATTGAGTGCCATTGTGAATCTTTGCATAATAAGTTGGTCATATTTTATTTCAATAACTTTTTGTTTTGCAAGTTCCAAGGCATCAATGTTAAGTTCTTTAACAAGTTCTCCGCAAATAACTTCGCCAAGCAAAACTTGATAGTTTGACTTGTCAATGTCCATAATTTCCGCCAAATCGTCATAGTAATCACTAAAAATTATGGAGTCATAGGCAAAATTGAAAAATAGTGACAACTTCACAATAGAATGCTTGTTCCCACCTGCCCCAGCCAAAAACAGCCACTTGTATGACAGTTCAATATTTTCTGGAACGGCGGGATTGGAATGTTTGAACCAATACGACAATATATCTTGTGCAACAACATCCCCGCCAACTGCGAGTTCGGTTTGTTTGATATACTCATCGGCATAAATATCCTCTATTTCAATTGACCCCTTGCCATATGTTCGTTTTGCAATGCTTGCCCTTCTTTTTAGAAATTCGTTTTTATAGTATTCAACTGTGTTTTCACGATTATATGTTACACCTTCAACTTGTTTGATTAACTTCATATTTTCTCCAATGTCAAACTATTTGACATTGTAATTATAACAAATACTGTTAAGTAATATCAACTTTTTTCGTGCTTTGTTGCGATTTTTTTTGTTTTATTTCATTTCTTGCGTCCAAATAAAAACTTGCGATAAGTAGTTCAAAATATGGATAAATAAACACAAAAAACATAATCATGGCAACAATTATTGGTAAAACTATGCCCACCCAAGTCGGAAAAGTTACAAAATATTTTAGAATTATCATAAAACACGAAAATATTAGGTGTGTGATAAGCACAAAAAACACTTCCATAAGATAAATGAGGAAAATTTCCAATCTTTTGCCATAAATTAGTTTTTTGCTCTCTTTTAGGCACTCAATTGTGCCGAGATTTGGATTGTTTGCAAAAACATATGGTGCGAATGCATAATTTACACCCGCAATAATTCCCGGAACGACAAATAAGAGTGACCAAAGTCCAACAAGTAGCAAACTACAAACTTTCAAACAAAATGCAGAAAGGCAGTTTTTGTAATACATAAAAACATTTTCAACTTTAATCTTTTTTCTACTAAGACAATCTAGCACGTTTTTTTTGAAACCTATGCAAGAAAACGCCATAACAAAAAAGGCAAGCGAAAAACCAAACAACGGAAAAAGCATCATAAGTCCCACACTTACCCACATAACAAGACTGGATAAAAGTACTTCGCCTTTTGTTTTATGGAAAATATCATTAGTTTTTTGCCAAATATTATCAACACTATTTTTCATATTTTTCTCCATAGTCATTATTTGCAAAAACTTAAAAAATACTCAAAAAAATATGCAAAAATCAACTTTTTGCATATTTTTTATCTTATTTTTATTATCGGAAGTTTTGTCTGAAAGCGACGAAGTCATTTTCAAGCAAAACT
>CAYQLL010000096.1:0-3909 GCA_964418405.1 uncultured Christensenella sp.
TTGGGCACCCTGCTTTTGGGCACCCTGCTTTTTCTACACACTAATTTCTTTTGTTGTTTGATTAGTGTTCTATTCTCATTAAAAAGCATGCCATATTTCGTAAATCTTGTCAAGTACTTTTTTAATATTTTTTCGTTTTTCTCAAACTTTTTTTCCTGTGGTTGTTTTATGTTTTTTTTGCTTAATTTTACTTTGTGCGAATACAAGTTTGGGATATATACGCGCCAGTTTCACTGGCTTGGTGTGGCACTGAGTATGAAGTGTGACGTCCCGAGTAGCTATTTGTTGCCACAAGAAAATCTCCAAATTAGGAATAAACCGAATGAATTAAACAAAAATAATTCCCATGTCAATGTATTGATACGGGAATTATTTTCACAATTTTTTAATTATACGAATGTATGACTTCATATAGTTCACTAAAATCACACATGATTGTTTGTGAATAGTAAGTGTAACCAGATGTCGCTTTTGTGTCTATGCACTGAAAATAGATTGTGTGACTTTTCATTGTCTCATTTTCGGACACTGCAAACGTAACTTCTTTATATTTTAATTCTTTAGATGAATCTGTCTTTGGATGATAAACCTCGCCGTTAAGTTCAAGTGTTTTTTCTTCTCCAAAAGTGAATGTCACAATGTAACCACTAAGGCTTTTAATTGGTTCTTTGTTGCTACCGCTGCAAACTTCAATCCTCGAATTAAAACCCGTTCTACCAGAGAAAATTCCTGACATAAGCGATTCTTTGAATGCATTGTTATATGCTTTAGTATATTTATCAAATGCAACATTGTGTTCTTTCGACCCACTTGGATAGGTCTTTGTGCTTGACGTACTTGCTGTAACAATTATTTGGAACGGCTGTGTGGTAAATGGTGCATAATTAGTTTGAACAAGGCAAAATGTTACAACTAATGTTATAAGTACTCCACACAAAATATATATTCCTAAAAATATCCACTTATTCTTTTTTGTCATCTTTTTTCTCCTTTACGCTTTTTGCATGCTTTTTTTGAACAACTGTTTCCTCTCTCTTTTTTGTCTCTGTTTGAACATTCTCTTCTGTATTCTCTTCTTGCCTGTCAATGTTTTTTAACTCTGTTTTGTCAATATTTTGATTTTCTTCCTTAGCATCAAATTGTTTGTCTTTATTTACATTAGATTTTTTCATTAACTTGCAAAACTCTTCTTCAAGTGTGGCTTTTTCTCTTGTTGTTTGTTTTATAACCTTATCATAATCGCTTTTTGAGATTATACCTTGTTTAAGATAGGTACCAGCTGTTACAATCTTTTGATTAAGTTCTTTAATCTTTTCAAATTGCTCTTTTTCTTGTCTTAAAAGTTCTTGCTCGGCTTGACTTTTCTCTGACTTATCTTGCATTGCCTGTTTGATTTCATCATTAGTTTTGCCTTGCATAATCATATCCACTTCATCTTTGTAAATTGTGTCTTTTTCCAAAAGTAATTGTGCCATTTGTTTAACTTTGTCGCTATTTTTTGTCAAAATATCTTTTGCACGAGCATAGTTTGTATCTAAAATTCCCTTCACTTCACTATCAATTAGATGTGCCGTTTCTTCGCTGTAACTTTTCTTTGTTTGATAATCTCGCCCAACGAACACTTCGCCTTCGCTTGCAAAACTCATAAAACCAAATTTGTCGCTCATTCCCCACTCGGTTACCATTTTTCTTGCCAAGTTTGTTGCTTTTTCAATATCATTACTTGCGCCTGTTGAAATGTCCTTCATAAATAACTCTTCGCTAAGTCTTCCGCCCATCATCATTGCAATCATATCGTTTAGTTTGTTCTTGCCCATGTGGTTATCGTCATTATCTGGTCTGCTCATTGTGTAGCCTGCTGCCATTCCGCGTGGAATTATGGAAACTTCTTGCACTTCTTCGCAATTTTCCAGCAATTTTCCAACAATTGCGTGTCCGCTTTCGTGGTATGCGGTTATAATCTTGTCGTTTTCGGTGACAAGCAAACTTTTCTTTTGTGGTCCCATAATAACCTTGTTTATGCCTTCGGTTATATCTTGCATAATTATATGCGACCTATTTGCTCTTGCTGCCAAAATTGCCGCTTCGTTGAGCATATTTTCAATATCTGCACCAGTAAAACCAGTTGTCATTCTTGCAAGTGTTTGATAGTCAATATCTTTTGCAAGTGGTTTGTTTTTTGCGTGAATTTTGATTATTCCTTCTCTGCCCTTTACATCTGGGACATTTACATAAATTTGTCGATCAAATCTACCTGGACGCATAAGGGCGGGATCGAGGACATCACTCCGGTTTGTAGCAGCGAGAACAATTATACCTTCATTTGCCTCAAAACCATCCATCTCAACCAAAAGTTGGTTAAGTGTTTGCTCTCTTTCGTCATTTCCGCCACCAAGTCCTGCGCCACGTTGTCTGCCAACTGCATCAATTTCGTCAATAAACACAATGCAAGGTTGGCATTTTTTTGCTTGGTCAAACAAATCTCTAACTCTACTTGCACCAACCCCCACAAACATCTCAACGAAGTCGCTTCCGCTTATCTCCAAGAATGGAACATTGCTTTCGCCAGCAACTGCACGAGCAAGCAAGGTTTTTCCAGTTCCCGGTTGACCAACTAGTAGCACACCTTTTGGAATTCTTGCACCAAGTTCAGTGAATTTCTTTGGATTTTTCAAAAATTCAACAATTTCTTCAAGCTCGGCTTTTTCTTCATCTGCACCGGCAATATCAGAGAATCTCACTTTTATGTTTGATGTCATTCTCGCTCTATTTTTGCCAAAACTCATTGCACTGTTATTAGATTTTGAGAACATTCTAAACACAAACACAATTGCAAGCACACCAAGTCCGATATATAAAAATGGGAACAAAGTATCAAGCCAACTTGCTTTTGTTGCTGGTGTTTCATATGTTATTTTTTGTTCATCTGTTAGCCCTACTGTGCTGTTATATTCGTTTATTTTTATAATAACTTGTTCTTTTGTTACAGCATCATATTCAAAATAGTAGTCAGCGACATTTGGAAATTTTTTCCTGCTATCGCCTTTTATCTCACTTTTGCTTTCAACAAGCATAACTCTTGCTTCGCCATCATAAAAATACACATTTGATACACTTTGTTCACTGATATCTGTGAAAATTACAGATACGTCCTTTTTGTTAATGTTTGACGAAAGGTCAGTTAATGAAAACACAATGAGTATTGCCACGAGCATTAATATGAGTATATAAGTAAAACTAAATCCAGTTTTTTTCTTATTCAAAATTTTTACCTCCGATAGTTTTTGATTGTGCCAAACAATATTTTGCACAATGCACAATTTTACATAGTATTCTAACACATCTAATAATAATTTTGCAACTAATATTTATTCTAAAATTAAACAAAAATGTCAAATCTCCATACATTATTTATGTTTATTTTGTCAAAGTTTAATACAAAAAAATAATTATTCCAAAAAACTTCGATAAAATTTATCAAAATCGAACTAAATTTATCCCAAGAACTTAACAAAAAAGAGCGGGCAAATAGCATCCACTCATTCTTTTATCCATTTTTCTCATTGCTACACCATAGTCAATATACACTCACTTTATAGTTTACATTATCTGAAGTCTTGAGATAAGCACACGAATATAACATAGTTTCTATTATCGGAAGTTTTGTCTGAAAGCACACGAGCGAAGTGAGTGTATTTTCAAGCAAAACTGATGTTTATTCAAACTGGAAGTGCAAAATTCTTAATTTTGCAAGTGCGTTAGCACTAATTTTGAACTTGCTTCAAAATTACTTCCTAGAGTTTATATTATCGGAAGTTTTGTCTGAAAGCGACGAAGTCATTTTCAAGCAAAACTGATGGTTATTCAAACTGTGATGCCACAAAATATTGTGGAGTTGCGTCTAGCAAC
>CAYQLL010000097.1:0-3819 GCA_964418405.1 uncultured Christensenella sp.
AATATACATTGCTTTTGGTTTTTTCTTGTTGCAAATCTTGTACATCTTTTTTGTTGCAAACTCAATTGTCATACGCTTTGGTTCACGCACGTCAATTTGTTTTGCACTTTCCTCTATCTTGTTGCCGTAGCGCTCGTTGGTGTCAAAAGTTTTCACTCTATTTTTGGAAAAGTTTGTCCTAACATCGCCCGGGCAAATACAAATAACATCCACACCACTAGCGTTTAGTTCCATCTTTAATCCATATGAGAGCATACTTACTGCCGCTTTTGATGCACTGTAGTGTGTCCTAAATGGCACGGCAAAGAATGCACATGCAGAACTTATATTTACAATTCTTGCGCCTTTTTGCATAAATTTTAATGCACCTTTTATGCAAGAAAGCATCCCAAAGTAGTTGACATCGAACATCGCTCTTGCCTTTGAAGTGTCGATAAGTTCGGTTGCGCCATACACGGCATAACCCGCACAGTTTATTAGAACATCAATATGTCCATACTTTTCGCCAATAGTTTCGAAAGTGTTGAATACATTTGCTTCATCACTAACATCGCAATAAAATTCAGTGTCGGTGTCCTCTTGCACGCTTTTGTCAAGAGTGATGACCCTGTCGCCGTTTTTTGTGTAAAGATTTTTTAGTCCAAGACCAATTCCACTATTAGCCCCAGTTATTACAATTGTTTTCATTTTTGCTCCTTATCTTTTTATATATTAGCACAAAACTAAAAAAATTGCATATAATTTTGACAATATTTTTTGCAAATGTTATAATAAAAATATGAATTTAGGATCAAAAAAAGCAATAATTAAAGCATACAGGATAATTTTGAATATTGTGCTGGCACTTGAAACACTTTCAATTGCCATGATTTTATTTTTCTATTTTGATATTTTGCACCCAATAAAAGAATATTTGCCAGAAGATTTTTTTGAACAAAAATATCTTCAATTAATATTGTACTTTTGCATTTTTGCAATATATTACACAATAATGTCTTTATATTTTCGCAAAAAATTCAATCAAAACAAAGAGCAATTTTACTCTCAAACTGTCCCACTGAAAGCAATTTCAATTATATCAATTATATTCACACCAATTAGCGGAATACTTTTAATTGTTATGGCATTTCGAAAAGACGACGAGCAAGACGAGTTGCCACTATACAAAAAACCCAAAAAACAAAAAAAAGTTAAAACAAAATATCCAAGGGATGTGAAAAGACAACTAAGAAAGGTAAAACACGAACAAAGACTTGGATATATTTCTAAAGAACTTTACGAGAAAAAATGCAATGAAATAATCAAAAATTACAATAAAAACATAGAAAATGATGAAAAAATACAAAAAAATTAGCAATTTTTATTTAATCTTGCTAATTTTTATTAAATTTATTTACTCGATTTTTCATAATAATCAACACTTACTGTGCCATAATTTTTGCTGTCAATAAGCGTAAAATTTGAACAAGTGATTGGCCTAGATTTGTCACGCTCGCAAACGATTATTCCATCATCACTTAGTAAATCTAAAACATAAATTTGTTCCAAACATTTTTCATACACGCCACTTGCATAAGGTGGGTCAAGTAATATTAGGTCAAATTTTTGTCTAAAACTTTTTAGTGCATCTAAATAATCACAACACAAAACCAAAGCATTAGAATTTATTTTTGCCAAGTTTTGTTTTGTAAGTTGAATGCTTCTTTTGTCTTTGTCCACAAACACAACTTCTTTTGCGTCACGACTTATTGCTTCAATACCAAGCGCACCGCTTCCGCAAAACAAATCTAAAACAACTTTCCCCGGAACAAAAAATTGCAATTTTGTGAAAATTGCTTGTTTAACTTTGTCGCCAGTTGGGCGGATATTGTCACTTGTTGGCGACAATAGAACTTTACCTCTAAACTTTCCTGAAATTATTCTCATAAATTTAGTATATCAAATATTTGTCTATTTTTCAATCAATATATTTGCTCTTGCGTTATTTAGTCCTGTCAAAATTTCGTAGCTTGTCACATCCAAAGTTTTTGTCCAAATGTTTGCATCCCAAAAGACGGTAACCTTGTCACCAACTTTCGCATTAATGTTTGTGATGTCCACAAAAAGCATATCCATACAAATATTGCCAATGCACTTTGCTAAATTGTCACCAATTTTGATATGCATTTTGTTGGACAAATTTCGTAATATTCCATCAGCATAACCTAGCGGGACAAGTGCAACTGTTGTGTTTTTTGTTGCAACAAAACCGCATCCATATCCAACATTTTCGCCCGCTTTAACTATTGTAATTTTTATGATTTTACTTTCAATTCTCATAGATGGTTTTACAAACTTTTCATTATAGCCATAAAGCGAAATTCCGCACCTTATATAGTTCACAAAATCAATGTTATAATGCACCATACCGCTACCACCCACGTGAACTATAGGCGTAAAGTTTTTGTCGATTTTTTTCACAAAATGCTCGAATTTTTCTATTTGTTTTTTTGTTATATCTTTATTGTTTGTTGCGTAAAAATGAGAAAAAATGCCTTCAAATGTGATATTTTTTGCATTTTTTATTAGTTTTTGCATTATTTTTAGCATATTTTCATCTTTTATGCCAAATCTATTCATTCCAGTATTAACTTTTATATGAACATTTAGTTTTATATTTTTCTCTATTATTTTCTCAAGAATATTTATATCATCCACCATAATCGAGATGTTGTGTTTTGATGCCAAGTTATAGTCAATTGTATAGCCAAGCACCAAAATTTTTGCGGTGTTATTTACCCTTCGAATTTCAAGTGCTTCATACAAATTTTGAACGGCAAAAAAGTCACAAATATCGCTTAAATATTTTGTGACTATTTTAGCATCGTGTCCATAGGCATTTGCTTTGACAACAGCACATATTTTTTTGTTAGAAAACTTATTTAGTGCCAAAAAATTTTTTTGAAGTTGTTTTATATCAATAACTTTATTTGAATAATATTTCATACTAAGTATATATATAAAAAATTTTGATTTTGACACAAAAAAAGACTAACAAAATTGTTAGCCTATAGTTATATGTTCAATTG
The DNA here is from genome assembly GCA_964418405.1 of uncultured Christensenella sp. Taxonomy (GTDB): domain Bacteria; phylum Bacillota; class Clostridia; order Christensenellales; family UBA1242; genus UBA5893. The sequence goes on from CAYQLL010000097.1 coordinate 3,069, forward strand.
CTTGTCCAATTATTGTTTTGATATGGTCATCGGAGAAAGTGTAGAACACTTCCTTGCCTTGTTTTCGAAATTTGATTAGATTGGCATTTCTTAGCACTCTAAGTTGATGAGAAACCGCACTCTTTGTCATATCAAGAACATTTGCAATATCACAAACACAAACTTCATTTTCATCAAGCATACTTAGAATACTAATTCTTGTGTTATCACTTAAAATATGAAACAATTTGGACAATGAAATAATTGTTTTGCTTTTGGAAAAGCCTTTTTTGTACATCTTTACAACATCCTCGTGTATTACTTTGCAGTCACAAGTCATCATACTTTTTCCCATAGTTTTCTCCTAATTCAACTATTAAAAGTGTACACTTATTACATAATTTTGTCAACATTTTTGAATAATTTTGATATTTTGACAAATAATACAAGCAAAGGGGGATAAAAAAATGGTTGTTGTAAACTATATCGCATTTATACTACTTGCTATTGGCGGACTAAATTGGGGACTAATTGGCTTTTTTAACTACAACTTAGTTTCCGCAATTTTTGGCGAAGAACAAAACATATTTAGTTCAATTGTCTATATTTTGGTTTTTGCAAGTATGCTTTGGCTTTTGTTCTCAGTTATCTACAATAACGGCATAATTAGTTTCACGCATATGTAAAAAAATGAGATTGAGTGTCTAGCTCAATCTCTTTTTTACAAACTATGTTCCTCTGTGACAATGTTTTGATTTTCACGGTTGAATAG
>CAYQLL010000098.1:0-3766 GCA_964418405.1 uncultured Christensenella sp.
TTATCGATGTGTTTTGCACTAATTATGCAATTCCCAATTATTTTCAAAAAAGCAGATGCTGCAAATGTTGAAATGAACTATGAAGCAGTTACTATAACAAATGGTGATTTTGATGGTTCGTCTGGGACATATCTACAATCATCACCAAGCGGTTGGACTCTTCAAGGAGCAAGCACTGGAAAGTATGGTGTTATTGAAGTAAGCAATGAAACATTTAAAAATTCTTCAAGAACAGACAGTTTTGCTCTAACATCAGACCAAAACCCATCTAAAAACTATGATGATGATGATAATTATGTTTTAATGTTAAATGCAAAATCAAAAAAAGATAGTGATGAACAAAATCACGTTGGATACAAGTCTAACTCGATTACTTTAGACGCTTATTCCTTCTATGAAATTAGTGTTTATGTTTTAACACAAGATAATGCAAGAGCATCAATTTATATTGACGGACTAAACGACAATATTGACGCAGACTTTGAGCGTATTACTTCTAGCGTGTGGAGGGAATATCTTTTCTATATTGCAACTGGAATAGACACGCAAACAATAAGCCTTGAGCTTTGGCTTGGGTCAAAAACACAAAATTCTTCTAATGCAGTTTTCTTTGATCACGTTAGTGCAAAAAAGACTTCTGGAAGTTATTACTATAACATGGCTTCAAACTTGACTTATAAACTTGCGTTATCTACAAGCACAGCAGAACAAGAAGACTTAACAAGAAAACTTGAAAACAAAAATGTTATTGATTTAAGAGATTTTGAAGCAAATGTAATTGAAAATGCCGATTTCGAAAATGGACAAAGTTTAACAAGTCCAATTGATGGTTGGTCGGCAGTAAAACAACTTACAACTGATGCTAATAGCAGTATTATTAGTGTAAATTACAAAGAAAGTATGACAACACTTGGGGTTGAAAACCTTAAAAGTTCACTTTCTGAAAATAACAACTATACCCTACTTATGTATGCAAAAAACAAAACAAACTTTGGATACAAAAGTTCGTCATTTGAATTATATCCTTACGAAACATACAAAATAACTGTTTGGGCAAAAGTTTCTTCGGACATTGACGGAAATGCTTATGCAAAACTTGTTGAAGAAGATGATGTTAAAGACTTTTATAATGATGTTCAGGAATTAGACTTCTACACCCCAAAGACATCTTCTATTACGATTAGTTCAAACACGACAAACAAACTTACGAATGATTACACCGCATATAGTTTTTATGTAAAAGGTCATGAACTTTACAAAACAAAAATGCATCTTGAACTTTGGCTTGGAAGTGAAGACAGTGATGCAAGTGGTGCTGTTGCTTTTGATGATATTACATTTGAGAAAGTTTCTTGGACACAATTTAATAATGCTAGTTCAACTAACACACAAACACTCACTTTGACAACAATTGAAAATTCTCCATCAGTTAGCAATGGGACATTTGATAATGCTAGTGACGTTGAATATAGCGATGTAGAGAGTGCTAGTGGCGAGATTATAAAGAAAATAAAATACCCAGTAACCCCAGCTAGTTGGACAATAACTCAAGAAGACGAATTGAAAGGTGTTATTGGAATAGTTAACACATATGCCCCAATATATGATGAGAATAGAGCCTATTTTGGCAATGCAATCAATCCAAATAACCCATCAAATGCCGGCAATGTAAATTATGATGTTAACAATGTCCTTATGATTTACAACCAACAAAGCACATATCAACAAGTCACGAGCGAAACACTTACCGTTTCAAAACAAACTTATCAAAAAATTTCTTTTGACTACAAAACAGTTGAACAAACTGCTAACAGTACGAAACTTATGAATGTTTATGTGCTGGATAGCAATGAAAATATAATATATGAAGATTTAGGGATATATTCAAGCGAATGGACAACTTATGAGATTTTGATTAAATCGTCGGAATATTCTGATAGTATTAAGTTAGTTATTAGTCTTGGTAGCGAAGATTCCCCTGTCAAAGGATTCTTGTATGTTGACAATGTTGCTTTCGCTTCAGATGATGCTATGACAGATGAAAAGTATGTTGAATATGCAAATGCCCACAAAACTATTGAATTCACAATCACAAACTTTAACTTTTTCTCAAACGAGATTTTGTATAATAGCGGAATGTATACTCCTTTTAAGTACACGCAAAGTTTGGATGTTGGAACAAACCCTACAAGTGGTGATCCAATCGCTTATGGTGGAATAATCGACGGAAAAGAAATAGATGGTGAAATAGGCAATATTTACAATATATCAAACTCAGAGAACAACGAAAATACACTTAAATATATGCCAGCAATTAAAGTTAATGGTAAGGCAACTTATTCACTAACGAACAAAGACCAAATATCTCTTCAAGCAGATAGTTATTACAAGTTCTCGGTTGAAGTTTACACAAGATTTTTTGGAGACACAGATCAAAACAATGTTAGTGATGAAGAAAAAATTGAATATGGTGCGATATTTGCACTGAGTGAACTAGACCAATCATTTACACAAATTGTATCTAATGACAAGTGGACAACTTACACGATATATGTTGCAACAACCGATGAGAAAGATGTTAGCCTTAAATTTGGACTAAGCAGTAGCGACAACAATGTGCAAGGACTTGCATTCTTTGATAATTTCAAATTTGAAACAATTGACGAAACGGAATATAGTAAAGGAAAAATTTATGCTGAGAACGACAAAACAATTTTACTTGTTTCCAAAACAGACACAGAAAATGACGACAGTGATAAGAGTGACAGCACAGATGATAGTACAAACGACACAGTTATTTGGTATTTGATTCCATCAGTTATACTATTTGTTGCACTTATTATTGCAGTTGCTGCTTACTTTATGAAGAAAGTTACAATTAAGAAATGGGAAAAGAAAAAAGCAAGCGAATATGACAGAAATTCAACACTTTATCGCGATGTTGTAAGACGTGAAGCCGAAAAAATTAGAGATAATAGAATCAAAGAATTGAATGCTGAAATTGATGAGATTGAACAGGAAATTGAAAGAATTGAACAAATTCACAAAGAAAATGCAAAAGTCCAAAGAACATCAACTGGAAATATATCAATGTCACAAGAAAGAGATTTTAAGGCATATGCAAAACGCCACACTGCCCTTGAAAATCAAATTGAGTCCTTAAAAGGCAAGATTGACAATATGAATATGCCAGAATATCTACTTTCAATTCAGAGAAATATTATTTTGGAAAAAGTAAGAAAAGAAAAACAAGCAAAAGATGAAAAGTTAAAAAAAGAAAAACTTGAAAAGAAAAAACAAAAATTGCTTGCAAAACAAAATAAAAATAAATAACAAAAAATATACCGCAAAGTAATCTTTGCGGTATATTTTTGGAACAAAACTAAAACTTTTTTAGTTTTTACATTTATCTTTGTTATATGAGCCATTCATAACTTTGAAAATTGCATCAAGATTGTCGTCACTTGCAGACTTATTATTATGAAATTGTCCGCATTTTGAACATTTGTATGTTATTATATAGCCTTTCTTTGGCGAAGGCGTGCAAGAATATGGCACAAGTAGTCCTTGACATGTGTTTGCCCTATCCCCTGGATTTATGTCGACGTGCAAACTGCATAGACATCTGTTGCAATGGTCACGGGATGTGTAACTTAATTTCTCTACTTTATTGCCACAATTTTGACATATAAATTCATTATCGTTTTTTTGAAATAATCTTTCCATGAATATTATTATAGCACAATTACGAAAAATATCAAAATTT
>CAYQLL010000099.1:0-3682 GCA_964418405.1 uncultured Christensenella sp.
GATAATAGTTATATTTTGCATATTGTTATAGGTAAAATTTTTTTGAGCAAGGTCGCAATATTTTTGTTGAATTTCAAAGCAAGTGATTTCTTTTGGTTTGCATTTGTAGTTCACAAGTGTGGCAATAATTCCGCTACCCGTGCCAATTTCTAGACACCTATCACTGTGTTTTACGCTAACAAAATTCGCCAAAATAACACTATCACTTGTAAAATGATAGCCATCAGTGTATTGATACAATTTTAGCCCGTCCAAATTTAGATCGTCTTGCCTTAGATTATTTTCTCTCATCGCTGTTAAACTTTATTTTATCGAGTTCATATTCTTTTAGTTCAGTTGTGTCGCCTTTTGTGAATTTGACTTGCACTAACTTTTTAAGCAAGTTATTATACACAACTTGTCCTTCGCCATCTGGAGTTTCAACAATGCTATTAACCTTGGGCATTTGTTTTAATATTTCAACATATCCATCATTTTCATATGCTAAGCAACATTTGAGTTTCCCGCAAAGTCCGCTGATATTTGTTGGGTTAAGACTAAGACCTTGATTTTTTGCCATTTTTATTGTTGAATGTTCAAAATCTTTCAAAAATAGATTGCAACAAACTTGTCGCCCACAAGGGCCAAGACCACCAAGCATTTGAGTTTCGTTTCTTGCTCCAATTTGTCTTAGCTCAATTCTCGTTTTAAGTTTCAATGCGAGTTTTTTGACAAGTTCCCTAAAATCTACCCTGTCATCACTTGTGAAATTAATTGTGACTTTGCTTCTGTCTAGGTCAAGTTCTGCCCCGACAATTTTCATATCAAGGTTAAGCGAGTTCGCTAGTTCTTCTGTGATACTTACAATCTCTTTTTGTTTTTCAATGTTCTCTTTGTGTTTTTTTATATCGTTTTCGTTTGCTAATCTTATGATGTTTTTAAGATTGCCAACGAGTTCCAAATCATCAACAAAAATTGGGTTTGAACAAACATAACCGAGTTCGTTGCCACGACTTGTGTCAACAATAACCATATCCCCAACTTTTAATTTAAGACCATTTGGCGAAAATGAATAAGCTTTTCCGCCGAGTGTGTAACTTACTTCAATTTTTTCTACTTGCATAAATATTTAACCTCCAAGTTTTTAATTAGCATAGTTTGTAAAATGATAGGCAATCCAACATTTGAAAATTGCTTTTGGTTCGCATCATTGATATTTTGTAAAATTTTTTGTAATGCAACAATGGAATATTCGTTTTTAATAATCTCAAAGTACGATAATAAAGTATCGTTTTCAATGAGATTTTGTTGATTTAATTTTATTAGGAGAATATCGTTGTACATCACAGATAAATTTTCTAAGATGAAATTAAAACAATCTTTATCTAATTTTTGTGGCATATACTGTATTATATTTGATGTGTTTTTCAAATTGAAAATAATATTTTTACAAAGTTCGTAATAATTAAGAAAATTTTTGTTTTGCAAAATACTTCTAGTTTTCCCAATAAAACCTTTACCCCTTTTTATTGCTAAGTCAAAATGATCATTATGCCTGTCGCGAATGAAAATATTTTTTATTATATCATAGTTTATTGGTTGCACTTGCTTTTTTACAAGTCGCGACCTAACTGTGGGCAAAACTTTGTCAAGGTTTGTTGTTGTCACTAAAAATATAACATTGTATGGTGGTTCTTCAAGAGTTTTTAGAAGTTTATTTTGAGCTTCTTCACTTGAGTTGTCTATATCATTTATAATAATTATTTTTTGGTCAGAAATCATAGTTTTTTTTATGACCTGCTCGGCAATGTCCTTGGAATCACTAACTGCCAAACTTTTTTTTGTTGGATATTCCAAAATGTCTGGATGTGTGTTTTCTTTGACTTTTATGCAATCGGGACAAATTTTACAACCGTTATTTTTACACATTATCCCCATTGAGAGATTGTGAACAAACTGCCAATTTGTTTCGCTGTCTTGACTATAAAACAAATAGCCCGACACCAATCTATTGGACTTTTTTTCTTTTAATATTTCGCATAACAACGCACTGTCATTGAAACAATCAATAAATTCCATACATTATAATATTAGCACATAATTAAAAAATAGAAAAGTAAAAATTGATATTTACATAATTTTCACAAAAAATATCCACCTTAAAAGGTGAATATCTTTAATATTTGTGATTGCAATTGCTTACTCAACATATTTATACAAATAACTTGAATATTTGTACTCATCTGTGTCTTTTTTTCCTGTTAGGTAGTCAGCGAATTGAACGCTTGGGAAGTAGGTATTTTGGTTATCCAGAAACTCAAGAGTTGTTACTTGGGTTGTATCAGTGCTAGACGCATATGGTTTGTATTTTTCGTAATATTCCTTTTGATTGCTTATTTTTGTAGAGTAAAATTGATAAATCCCAGAACCTAGAAATGCTTGCTTATCAATTGTTGGAAGAGCATCTATCAAAATTTGTTTAAGTGCTTTTGTGTTTTGGAATGCACATATGCCTATGCTTTCCAACGAAGAACTTAAATTTACTTCAGTCAACTTTTCGCAACCACTAAATGTGTAATCGTCGATAACTTTTATATTACTTAATATGTTGACTGTTTCCAAATTTGTGCAATTCGCAAATGCACTCTTCCCTATAGTATTGAGCATACCTTGTGAAATAAAACTAACTTCTGTTAATTGCGAGCAACTATTGAACGCACTCGTTCCAATAGTTTTCAATTGACTTGGCAATTTGATTGTTTGAATCGATGAACCATAAAATGCTTTATCCCCTATCACAGAAACTAAACTTAGAAGTTTTGAATCATACTCATCAGACTGTTGTAAATCTTCAAAAATTACCGTTTGTAAGTTCGAACATTCCATAAATGTTGCAACACTAATTTGACTTATTGAACGTGGAATTGTCGTTTGAGCAAGTGAAGATTTTGCAAATGCAAAGTTTCCAATTGATTCAAGAGTGCTAGGTAATGTGACATTTTTTATCATTTTAGCTTCATAGAATGCATATTCATCAATCGTCTTAACGCCTTCCATCACATTTATATCAACTTGTGAAAGTTCTTTTGAGCCAAAGAAATATGATGTTACTTTTGTACCATAGATATCAATAATTTTCAAATTTTTTGGCATACTGTCAAATACGGAACTTAAGAAGAAACCGCTCTTTGCTTCAGATGAACTTGATGTATAATATAGATTTTGAATTGTGCCCGGAATTTGGAATTTTGTCAAGTTCTCGCACCCATCAAACGCACCAGAATCAAGCCAAGTTATCGTCTCTGGGATAATCATTTCCGTGAAATTGTTACCAGCCAATGCATACCAATTTATTCTATATAATTTGCTTGGGAAATTGATGCTTGTCAAATTACAATTTTTGAATGCATAGCCCGGAATAAAAGTCATATCGTCTGGAAGTGTAACTTGTGTTAAGCCCGCATTTTCAAAAACGTATTCACCGAAGTTTTGATTATCTCCATTGCTAGAGTTATACGTTATAAGGTCTGCATTATTTGGAATTGTTATTTGCGTTAACGCTTTGCAACCATAAAATGCATAGTCACCTATTTGGGAGATATTGTCTGAAAGTTGAATTTCTCTCAAACTTCCACAATTATAGAATGCTTTTTTGCCTACTATCGAAATATTGTCTGATAGTTTAACCTCGCTTAAATATTCA
>CAYQLL010000100.1:0-3641 GCA_964418405.1 uncultured Christensenella sp.
CCACCATACTTACGAATTCTTTTTGCCATCTGTGCCATAAAGTCAAGCGCGATTGGGTATTTTGGGTTGATGAACATATGCGCTTCGTCAACGGCAACAATAACTTTTCTGTTTACGTGATATTTTGAGTTAAAGTCCTTGTTTTTGATAATTTCGTTCATTAGATACTTAAATATTATAAGCATTTGTGCGTTTGCAATAACTTGGTTATTGTTTGCAAGAAGGGACTGGAAGTTAAAAGTAATAAAGTTTTCTTTTGTTTCCAAACTTGTAGGGCCGTTCCAAAGTTTGCTATTTCTTCCGCCTTTTGCGAATTTTTTGATGTATGTTTCAACAACGTTTAGGTTGTTTAACACATACTCGTTTTTCTCGGTGTGCAAACGCTCGATGATATAGTCATACAAATCGTCAAAGGTTGGGAACTTGTCGGCTGGGAGCGTTGTGAAGTTGGTATGTTCGTCAATGCCTTTTTTCTTGTACACATCAACGACCATAGAGTTAAGAAGTTCGAATGGGTCGGACTCAATTCCTTCCAAAATAACACGGAAGAATTGTTCCAAAAACTGCAAGTGTTGAGCGAATGTGTCGCTTGTGCTAACCTCGTCGTCTTCGATTACGTTCCCTTCTTCGTCTTTCTTTTGAATAAGCGAAACTGTGTCGTCTTGAAGTGATGTCATCACGTGGAATGGGTTAATTATACCCATTTGCGACGAACCAACATCAATAATTTTTCCTTTAAGGTTGATTGCAAGGTTTGTGTATTCGTTTTCGGGGTCCAAAATAAAGACTTTTGTGTTATCCGCGGCAAAGTTTGTTAGTAATGTTTTTGTTGCGTACGATTTACCAGAACCGGACTTTCCAATAATCATCATATTTGAGTTAACCCTCTCACGATTTCTTGCGAAAAAGTCAACAAACACAGGGAATTCGTTGTCGCCAATATAAAAGCCGTTTGGGTCTTGAAGTGCGCCAGAGATAAATGGGAAAATTGCCGCCAAACTTGTTGTTGGTATTCCACGCATACAGTCTTTGACATTGTCACGCATACTGATGTTTGAACTAATAAATGCGTCAACTTGGCGTCCAAACATTTCGGTGTACTTAAAACCTTCTTGTCTTAGAATTGCTCTCACTTCCTTTCTTGCTGGGTCTTCGCAAGTGATAAAGACGTTGCAATCATAAAGTTGTTCGTTGTTGTTTTTTAGACTTACAAGCAAGTTTTGAAGGGTTGCTAGGTGAGTTTCGTTTTCAATTTGTCTACTTGTGGATGCTCCACGAGCAAATTTTCCTTCCATTTCCATAATTGCCTTGTCGATTGCCTTTTCCGACTCGTATTTTTGTTGAGGTTTTATTTTTGTTATAACTTTTGTTCGATCCAAAGTGTAAAAAGGTGCACCCCAAGCATCTGGCACTTGAATTGGATAGTCTGAAATAACAAATTGACGATATGGCTTGTTGTCGATTAAAACTTTTGCCGCTTGAAATTTAACATTTTTTGGTGCAACCCAAGAAAATTGCTTGTTCATTGAAACAGCGTCAAGTTCTCTTTCGTCAAACTCTTTGCCGTAGTTTGCTCTCATAAACACAAGAAGGTCCTTGCCTGTCACGAGTTTTGAATAAACTGGTGTTACCGCTTGCATAAGAGTTGTAATAATTCCGCTCACAGTGTTTTCCAACACTTCTCTATCTTTGTCATAGACTACCATATAAAAATAGTCTTTGTATATTTTGTCTTGGCGATTGCGCCTTTCCATTTGAGAAACACGCTCTTCAAAAACTCCCGCTCTTACTTCAACTTCTTTTTGCGAAATTTCGCCTTCGTATTGAAGTTCCATCAAGTTGTCGTACTTTTTGTCTTCCGCATAGATGTAGTTGTCAAGCACCATTGCTTTATTTAGTTTGATAATAGACGCCGTTTGGTCGTTGGTGAGTCTTCTTAGAGCGTTGGCAAAGGTGTTTATGCACATCTCACGCTTATACTCGTTCAACAGACTAAACACAATTGGTTGAATTTCAATAACTTGTGCATAGTAATCCTTAAAGTCAATAAATCTGTCTTGATAAAGTCCAACAAAAGGAATAAGTTCTTCTATTGGTGCATTGCCTTTAATCTTTTTTTGTGAATATTTTTTTTGTTGTGCAAAAAATCTAAACAAATATCCCAGTGTTTGATAAAGTCGCATATTATCCGTGACTTTGAAAAATAGCGAAATAATAATGGCGCACCATGCGATGCCTATCCAATAGTTAAGTCCGTTGGCAAAATTACTAAAAAACAGTGCAAGTGCTCCAGCCACACCAATCATACCAAATATAACATCGCCGAGTGTAACATTTTTTACAATCTCAATTTTAACTTTTGTTCTTCTTGGAATAATTCTCATATTTTCCACCCAAATTAATTATTAGTAAATTAATATTTTATAAAAAATATTTTTCTACAAAATAATAATACTACATTTTCTCCAAAAATAAAAACAAAAATGCAAAATAAATAAAAAAATATCCAGCAAATTGTTTTTGCTGGATAATTTTTCGCTTGCCCAAGGCATCACACTCCAGGTTTTTGTTCATGATCTTTTCATTCTCGATTTTTCTCGTGCTATCTATCTATTAGCACTCTACCTTGTTTTTCGCTAGCACTCCAATTATTCATTTGCTGGCTGTCTCTTAGGCCAATTGGAAAGCTGCGCGAACACGATAATAACTGGAACCGTTGGCATTATAGCCGTCGAGACCGCCATCCTTGTAAACAATGCACACTCGATCAGCGAGGTTAGAACGAGGCGAACGGAGCCAAAAACAAACCCCCGACGTGCCGTTTAACCATTCGCGTGAAGTATTTGTGTCACCTACAAACGTATTTACTTCTTCCATGTCTAATAACCAAAATTTGTCTTTCGTTGCATCTGTGCTCGTTCTTTCCACATAGGTTGTCTGTTTAACTCCCACATAGTTTGGATAGCTCCCCGTTAATGAATACTTATACAATTTATCTCCCAAGTCCCTATCTTTAATAAAACTTGTGTCCGTTGAACTTAGATTAAAGTATGAACCGTTTTTCAGAGCTGCTTGGTCCGTTGTTCCATTTCTTATCGTACTTGTGTAATAATTTTGTGAATTCGAAGTATCAAAGGCAAGAGTTGAGTTAACTACTGTTTCTTGCAAGAACACCGCGTCAGATAGGTATCTTGCTTCAAAAGCGTCGGATGAATTGTATGTGTACTTACTAATTCCGTCTAGTGACACAAGTCTCCATTTTATATTTGTGTCTGTGTCAGTCACTTTATTGCTACTATCTAGACTTTTTCCTGTTCCCAAGGTTACATAGTAATAACTGTTTGTTTCGTCGTCTGTAACTTCAATTGGGTTTGTGTAGTCTTTGTCTTCGTAACTAACTTTTAGTGAGTAGCTTATAGCGGCACTATTTATTGAACTTGTTTTATCTTTTATGGAATAAGCAATAACAATGTTTTTTGTGTCAGTGGATGCAATGTTGTTTTGATATAGGTTTGTTGTTTTTATGCTGTTTATCTCAGCGGTGGTGTTGTCGGTTAATATTGCATCAACTGCTTTGCTTGCGGACAAGTTTTGTATGTTTATTACAATGTAGTAGGTGTAATATGTTCCATACACTATTT
>CAYQLL010000101.1:0-3626 GCA_964418405.1 uncultured Christensenella sp.
TCTTCTCTTCTTGTTCTTTCTTCTCTTGGGGCTCTAGCCTTTTTAACTTTTTCTTGTTCTGCCACGATAACCTCCTAAAACTCAAGTCCAGCACTTCTTGCGCCATCGGCGAGTGCTTGAACTCTCCCTGTATAAATATATCCACCTCTATCAAAAACTACATTTTTAATTTTTGCTTTAAGTGCTTTCTTGGCAACTGCTTCACCAACAAGTTTTGCTTGTTCAGTTTTTGTTTTGCCTTTAAGTGATTTTTCCAAGTCTTTATCCAAACTTGAAGCACTAACAAGTGTTACACCTTTTGTGTCATCGATAATTTGAGCATAGATGGCAACATTACTTCTGTAAACACTAAGTCTTGGACATTCAGTTGTGCCAGAAACTTTTTCTCTAACACGGATATGTCTAATAACTCTTTCTTCGTTTCTATCTTTTCTATTAAACATTTATGCTCTCCTCCTACTTCTTGGCGCCCTTTCCGGCTGCTTTACCAACTTTTCTTATAACGACTTCATCACTGTAACGAACGCCATAAGCATGGTATGGTTCAACTTTTCTAAAATCTCTTATTTTTGAAGCAACTTGCCCAACTTTTTGCTTGTCAATCCCTTTAACAACAATTTCTGTTTGGGATGGACACTCAAAAGTGATACCATCCTCCTCACTTGTTTCAACTGTGTGGGAATATCCCAAATTTAGTACAAGTTTGTTGCCCTGTTTCGCTGCCTTGTAACCAACACCATTGATCACAAGTCTTTTTTCATAGCCATGAGTTACACCTGTAACCATATTGTTTATAAGTGCTCTGTATAGCCCATGTTTTGCTTTTGTTTCATTTTCTTCATTTGCTCTGGTTAGTTCAACTTTGTTTCCGTCAACTTTAACTGAGATATTTTTGTCAATTTGTTGACTAAGTGTTCCTTTTGGACCTTTTACAGTAACAACGTCACCGTTTTGGGTAAGTTCAACTCCTGCTGGCAAATCAATATGTTTTCTACCTATTCTTGACATACTTTCCTCCTACCATACAAAAGCCAATACTTCACCACCGACACCTAGTGAACGTGCTTTTTTATCTGTTAAAATTCCTTTGTTTGTTGAAATTAGAGCAACACCAAGACCATTTATAACCTTTGGAAGTTTATCTTTTTCAGCATAAACTCTAAGACCTGGTTTTGATATTCTTCTAAGTCCTTGAATAACACTATCGCCGTTGTCGTCATATTTTAATGAAACAACAATATTTTTAATGTTACCATTTTCTTGAAGTTTTACTTCGCTTATATATCCTTCTTCAACCAAAATGTTAAGTATTGACATTTTTTCATTTGAAGCTGGGATAACTACTTCTGCGTGCTTTGCCGTAATTGCGTTACGAATACGGGTAAGCATATCTGCGATTGGATCTGTTAAAATCATAATTCCTCCTTACCAACTAGCCTTCTTAACACCCGGGATTTCACCCTTGGATGCAAGCTCTCTAAAACATATTCTGCAAATTCCATACTTTTTGAGTACTGCATGAGGACGGCCACAAATTGAACATCTTGTGTATTCTCTTGTAGCAAATTTTTGTTTTCTTTTTTGTTTTTCTTTTAATGATGTCTTTGCCATAATTTCCTCCTATCCTCTTGTCTTAAATGGCATACCCATTTTTTCAAGTAATGATTTTGCCTCTTTATCCGACTTTGCACTTGTTACGATTACAACATCTAAACCTCTGATTTTGTCTAGTTTATCATATTCGATTTCTGGGAATATAAGTTGTTCTTTAATTCCCAAAGCATAATTGCCTTTTCCGTCAAACGCTTTCGTGCTAACACCCTTAAAGTCACGAACTCTTGGAAGAGCGATTGAGATAAGTCTATCCAAAAATTCGTACATTCTGTCGCCTCTAAGTGTTGCTTTTGCACCAACTTTTTGTCCTTGACGAACTTTGAAGTTAGAAATTGCTTTCTTTGCTTTTGTTGCAACTGCTTTTTGTCCTGCAATTGCTGTTAATTCATCAATTGCAATTTGAAAACTTTTTGAGTTATCTTTAACTTCACCAAGTCCCATATTGAGTACAATTTTACTAATTTTTGGAACTTCGTTTACATTTTTGTATCCAAACTCTTCTCTAAGAGCAGGAACAACTTGTTCTTTATATAAAACTGATAATCTACTTTTCATTATTCCTCCACCTTAGTTGTTTTCTTTGTTGTAGCTTTTTTTGTTGTAGTAGTTGATTTTTTTGCAGTTGTTTTCTTTTCAACTGGTTTTTCTTCGCTAACAACTTTTTCTTCTTTTGCTACTTTCTTTTCGGCTTTTGCTTGTTTTTTTGCTTTTTTTGCTTCTGCTTTATCTAGGCAAGCTCCACATTTTTTGCAAACTCTTACTTTTTTGCCATCAAGTTCTTTGTGAGCAACTCTTGTACCCTTTCCGCACTCTGGGCAAACAACCATAACGGTTGATGCATCGATTGGAGCAGATTTTTTGATAATTCCGCCTTTTTCTTGTTGTGATTTTTGTTTTTGATGTTTTGTTACAACATTAACATTTTCAACAAGCACTTTGTTTGATTTTGGAGAAACTTCCAAGACTTTGGCAGTTTTACCTTTTTCTTTTCCACTGATAACAACAACTGTGTCACCTTTCTTTACAAATAATTTTGCCATTTATCCCTTTCTCCTTTATATAACCTCTGGAGCAAGAGATATAATTTTCGAATATCCCTTATCTCTAAGTTCTCTTGCAATCGGTCCAAAGATACGAGTACCTTTTGGTTGCTTTTGTGCATCAATGATAACTGCTGCATTATCATCAAATCTAATGTGTGAACCATCAGCACGACGAAGACCTTTTGTTGTTCTAACTATTACTGCTTTAACAACATCGCCTTTCTTAACGCTTCCACCCGGAGTTGCACTTTTTACAGATGCAACAATAACGTCACCAATGTTTCCGCTTCTTCTAAAAGAACCGCCCAAAACACGAATACACATAATCTGTCTTGCACCGGTATTGTCTGCAACTTTTAATCTTGTTTGTGGTTGTACCATACTTTGTTCCTCCTATCTTGCCTTTTCAACAATTCTAACAACTCTGAAATATTTGTCTTTTGAAATATGTCTTGTTTCAGCGATTTCAACTGTGTCGCCCAAGCCACATTCATTTTTTTCATCATGAGCTTTGAATTTTGTTGTTTGTTTAACGACTTTTTTATAAAGTGGATGTTTTCTTGCTGAAACAATGGCAACAACAACTGTTTTATCCATTTTTCCAGCACTTACAACTGTCCCTATTTTGCTAGGACGATTATTTCTTTCTAATTCCATATCTTCCTCCTATGCCTTTTTCTCTTTTAATAATGTGTTAACCCTTGCAATATCTTTTTTAACATTGTGGATTTGCATAGGATTTTGTAAGTTACCGGTAGCTTGTGAAAAACGAAGATTAAATAATTCTTGTTTTAAGTCAACAAGTTTTTGGTTTAATTCTTGAGTTGTCAAACTTCTTAATTCTTTAATTTTCATTGTTTGCACCACCTTCTTCTTTCTTGATGAACTTTACTTTGCAAGGAAGTTTGTGACCAGCAAGTCTTAATGCTTCTCTTGCAGTTGCTTCATCTATACCATTCATTTCAAATA
>CAYQLL010000102.1:0-3599 GCA_964418405.1 uncultured Christensenella sp.
ACCGACATTGATATGAAAGAGGTTGACAAACTTATTGAAACCGATATTGTTAATGCGAAAAAAGTCTTATCTTATGAGATAACCAAGTTTATCCGTGGCGAACAGGACGCCAAAGCCGCCCAAAACGCCACACAGGCACTTTTTATGGGGCAAGGTAACTTAGATAACGTTCCAACACTTGAAATATCGCAAGACGAACTAAATCAAGGAGTGCAAGTTGCTGACCTATTCGTTAGAGCAAACCTACTTTCATCCAAAGGCGAAGTAAGACGTATGTGTGTTCAAGGCGGAATATTAGTCAATGACGAAAAAATAACCGACGCCAACAAACTAATAACAACTCACGACCTAAAAGACGGATATATTATGCTAAAAAAAGGCAAGAAAAACTTTGTTAAGGTAATAACAAAATAATGACACCCAAAAGTGAATATACTTTAATAGAAAAAAAGTCCAAATTTTTGGGCTTTGTCTATTTCGTCACGCAAAAAGACCAAATTGACGAAATTTTAACGAGTATTAAACTAGAACATAAAAAAGCCACGCATTTTTGCTATGCTTATAAAATCTCAAACGGGCAAGATGTCGTCAAATTTTCCGATGATGGCGAGCCAAGTGGCACGGCAGGACGTCCAATACTAAACGTCATCGAAAAGAAAAACCTTACAAATATTTTAGTTGTTGTTGTAAGATATTTTGGGGGAGTAAAACTTGGTGCTGGCGGACTTTTGAGGGCGTACACCAAATGCACAAGTGAGCTACTAAGAGGTGAAATATGCAAATAACAGACCTAATTCGTCGCGGGAAAAGCGAACTATACAAAACATATATTGATGATGAATATGTGTGCTTATTGGAAGCGGAAACTTTGGTTAAACATAGCATCAAAACAGGCACTTTTATTTCAGAGCAAGAGTTCAACAAAATTCGCAAGGAAAGCGAAAGTTTAACTTGCAAAAATGTTGCAATAAACTATGTGTCAAAGTCCCTAAAAACTCGCTGGCAAGCATATGACCACCTAAAACAAAAAGGCTTCTTGCAAGATAATATAAACGCTGCTCTAGATATGCTAGAAAACTATGGCTATATAAATGACAAATACTACGCCCAAACATTTGTTGCATCAAAGCAAAACTGTAAAGGTATAATGTATCTTAAATCTCAACTAAAACAAAAAGGCGTGAAAGACGAAATAATAAATGAAGTGCTTTCAAACTACAAATCAAGCGAGCAAGATATATTATCTCTTGCCACTAAGTATCTAAAAAACAAACCCAAAGACGCAAAAACCAAACAAAAACTATATCGCCACCTACTTTCAAAAGGCTTCACTTACGACGATATAAATTCCGCTATGTCAAAACTCAATCTTGACGAATAGCAAAATTGTGATATACTTTAACTAGGAGAAAAAATGTACTATACCAGCGAAAATGTAGACAAATATTTTACAAAATTTTCAAAGTTTGCATTATGGAAAAGAAAGGCAAAACGCTTTGACGACAAATTTTATGCAAACTATAGCGATGTCTTTTTTGGCGACTATAATTTTGCATCAATGCTAAAAAACTCAAACACTATTGGCTGTTGTCATTTTTTTGCGCTACTTCTTGCAAAAGCGACGCCAAATTCAAAACTTCAAACAGGCGAACTTGATGCACTTATGGCAGTTGCATACAACGGTTGCAAAGAACCTTTTGAACATTCTTGGGTGGAGGTTGGCGACTATGTTTTGGACACCACAAGCAAACAAATTTTCAAAAAAGACTACTATTATCAAACTTTCAAACCAATAGTAAAACAAACTTTATTAGAAAGCGAACTTCAAGATGATAAACAATTTTTCTTACAAGCATTTTGGGCACTTAAAAAACGCGAACTATTTTTAGAAGACAATTTTTTAAATATTTTTTCGCCAATATATAATAAAAATAAACACGATAAAAATTTTATGGAAAAATTCGCACAAATAAAAAACAATGAAGATATTTACATTAATTTTAATAAATTAAATAATTACGAAAATAATTTAGAAAAATAAAAATAAAATAATAAAAAATAGTTAAATCTCTTTTCCTTAGCGGGAAAGAGATTTTTTTGAATAATATTTATTTTTTTTAATATTCTAAAATTAAATAAAAAAATTATTTATTTTATGGCAAAAATTCGACAAAAAATTAAAGTATGATAAAAAATAATAATGGAGATAATTATATGATTAATTTCAAAAAATATAATCAAGAACTAAATCAAAGCATATTAGAGTTTGAGAAAAACAACATTCAAAAATCTTTCGCTCTTAACGAAAACGACCCCATTGTGCATAGTATGAAAGTGAAGGGGAAAATATTTTCTCAAATAGATATCGACAGCGAATTTGAGAATGCCGACCTTCTTGATTTATTAGGTTATGAAAGGATAATATCGTGCAAGAAAACAGACAAATAACAAGAGGAGAAATATACTACGCAGACCTAAGCCCGGTTGTTGGAAGCGAACAAGGTGGACTTAGACCTGTTTTGATTGTTCAAAACAATGTGGGTAACAAATATTCTCCAACAGTAATAGTCGCTGCCATAACTAGTCAACTTTCAAAAGCCAAAATTCCAACTCACATCGAACTTCCCGCCAACACATATAACTTGCCCAAAGATAGCGTAATACTTTTAGAGCAAATTCGCACTATCGATAAACGGCGACTAAACGAAAAAGTCTCATCGCTCAATACATCCAAAATGCGTCAAGTTGACAAGGCAATTTTAATCTCTTTAGGTTTCTACTCATAAAAAAGTTTGTAATCTCATTTTAAGAATTACAAACTTTTTGTTATTACAAGCAATTGTCATTAACTAAATCTTTTTTATGTGCATTTATCCAATTTAAGTACTGTTCATAACTCATAGTTCCACTAGCCATAGCCAAACCAACAACAATCAAATCGTTGTCACTATATTCAAGATTAACGCCGTTATTTGTAAGAAAGGTTAGCGAGGCGAGTAGTCCTGTTCTTTTATTCCCATCATAAAATGGATGATCGCATATCAAACTATATCCAAGCCTTGCACCTTTTTCCTCTACACTTGGATAAATGTCAATACCTCCAAAAGTTTGATAAATTCCTTCCACTGCTAAATCTAAAATTTTTTCATCTCTCACACCATTCATTCCGCCGGTAGCATTCAATACAAGCGAATGAATATCCAAGACATTTTCTATGCTAAGTTTTATCATTTTCCAAGTACCTTAAATGCCTTTATGTGTTTTGTTAAAATTGTATTTGCAGTGGCAATAATTTGTTCATTATCATCATTATTATTACTAATTTCAAAATTTGTCATAAAACCATTATCCTTTTTTAATATTTTACTAAAAAACAAACCTAAAATCAAGATATTATGAGCAATTTTCCAATTTTTCCCATAGGAACATATCACAATGTCAAAAACTTGCCACTTGGAACGGCACAATTATGCCTTAGCCATATTGTTAGATCCTCTCAAATGGCGAGTGTGTGGATATTAGCACAAAGTAAAATCAAGCGTCAGCAAAAAAAGTTTGAGAAAAAGCGAAAAAATATTAAAAAAGTACTTGACAAGATT
>CAYQLL010000103.1:0-3556 GCA_964418405.1 uncultured Christensenella sp.
TAGTATTCAAGGTTATTATATAACACTTGGTAAAACATCAACTAGTGTGACGAATAACGATGTGAAATGGAGACTTGTATCATTGGATGGAATGAGTAAATATACCTATTCCACAAATGATGAGTTTGATGAAAATGACAATGCGAGATATTTGAGTGACGCTGTATTTTTACAAGAAACGGTTGTTGGAGAAGATGTGAATTTTGATATGAGTGGAAGCGCGAATTATTTTAATAGTCAGATTAGAACGAAAGTGAAGAATGGTCAGTATTTGAATATAACATCTGAGGATTTAAGTTTCGTAAAAACTAGGAAAATTAGTAAAATAACTGTGTGGGACGGTTATTATGAAGGTGGAGATGAGTGGGATAGCATGCGGAGTTATTGTAGAGCGGGGACGACGGAAATAGTTAACGATGAAAGTGACGAGGGTGACAAATTTTGGTTGCTCAGTTGTGAAGAGATTTTTGATTTTTTTGGGATTAGTGAAACGAGTCGGGGTTGGGGAAACAAAGATTATTATCTGAGAACAAAAGGGAGTTCTAACTCTGTGTGTGTGGTATGTGGAGGATGGGTGGATAGTCGGAGTCCGGATGACGAGACTCTACCATATGCAATTAGGAGTGCGTTTCAGTTATTGTAAAAGGTGATTGATGAGAAATGGGAAAATGAGAAAGATCTTGGTAATCAGGGTGGCGAGGGTTTGTCTTGGAAAAATGTTTTGTGGGGAGAATAATTGAATACCAATTCAACTAAAAGTAAATAAAATTGGGGGTTGACAAATAAAAATGTTTGATGTAATATTATAGTAACTATTTCGACCATTCCGGTTATAATTTGGAGAGTAAATTCTTTAGAATGGCAAAAAAATACTGCAAAATAATTTTGATGGCTGTATTTATTTTGTTAGATTAAAGAATTTTTTATTAACAGTCAAATAAAGGAAAAGGAAGGAAAAATTATGGAAAACTTAAGAAAAATCAACTCAACATTACTATTAATTCAAAAAGATGGTAAACTTTTGCTTGGGGAAAAGAAAAGGGGGTTTGCAAAAGGTACACTCAATGGTATCGGCGGGAAACAAGACGAGGGCGAAACAATTGACCAAGCAATGATTCGTGAGACTCAGGAAGAAATTGGCGTGACACCAATCGACTATGTTCTTGTTGGAAAGATTGCATTTGATGTTTGGTACAAGGGCGAGCATGTCAATATGTTTGTTTATGTTTACACTTGTTCAGAGTTCATTGGGAAAGTCGAGGAAACGGAGGAGATTGTTCCTTATTGGTTTGATATGGACAATGTTCCAGTGGAAAGGATGCTTGAAGATGACAAAGAATGGATGAAACTTTTTCTCGCAGGCAAAAAGTTTGTTGGGAAATGTAAATTTGATCCAAATATGCACATAATTTCACAAGAATTCAAAGTTGTTGAGAATGTTTGCGACAACGAGATGATGACGTTATAATAACACAAAAATACAAAAAATTAAACAATTTTTGTAAAGGTTGTTTAATTTTTTTATAAATTTTTGCAAAAAATTTGCTTTTTATAATGTGTACATTTACTATTATTAGTAGTAAAATTTATCAAAGGAGAAAATTATGAGAGAATTTATTAAAAGAATTAAAGCTGTGACACTTTTTGAAGTGCTATTAAGTCTATGTGCTGGAATTTTGTTTATAGCGTGCCCAGATTTCACAAAAACGACAATAATTTACATTTTTGGCGCATTATTTGTTGCAATCGGCATCATAAAGGTTGTTAATTACTTTATGTATGGTATTGAGCCTTTTGGACTATTGCTTGGAGTTGCGAACGCAACACTTGGTACTATAATTTTATCGTCCGCCCAATATCTGTCGACAAGCGGTGTTTTTGGTTTTATCTTCGGACTTATCTTTATTGTCAAAAGTTTGTTCCAAATGCAATGGGCAATAACTTGCGGAAAGTTTGGTATAAAAAATTGGTGGTATGATTTAATAATATCAATTTTAATTCTTGTGATGGGAATACTTTTGGTATATTTTAGGGCGACAGAAGACATATTTATGTACTTTTTGGGTGTAATTCTGATATTGAATGCACTTTACGATTTGATTGACACGCTTTTTGTTTCAATCAAAATTAAAAAAGCAAAAAAATCATTCAAAGATTTACTTGAAAAAACTGAAAATGTTATTGTGATTGATGATGAAAACAACGAAAATTAATGATTTTTGTGGCATATTTTGCAAATTTTTATGTAAAATATTAAAAATTGGTATTGACGGGGTATCTTTTTGTTGCTATAATGGTAGCAGTAAAAGTGCTTTAATGTTAGCACGCAGAAAAGGAAGGATATAAAAATGTTAGAAGTATTATTAAATGTCTTAGCAGTAATTGGCATCATTGTTGTTGGAGGATTTGTTGTTGTGTTTTTAGGCAATTTACTTTTAAGTGCACTTGATTCAAGTTCAAAAAGTAGACAAGACCAAAACGTCCCACAACAACAAAATTACTATGACCAACCACAGCAAATTACATATGCACCTGTGCAACAACCAGTTGTGATGCAAGAACCTGTAAAGCAAGTTGGATATGAAGAGATAGATTTCAAGAAAGCACAAGAGGAAGAAGAAGCTTTGAATGGCAAAGCGCAGAAACTTGATGAGGAGTACGCGAAACTTGCCGAGGAAAAAGAGGCACTTCGCCAAGAAAAATTGAAATTTGAAGAAGAGAAAAACAAAGCTCAAGAACCAAAAGTAGAGGAAAAGGTTGAAGAACCAGTTGAAGATGAAGAAGACGAGGAAATCAATCTTGACGATATATTCTTTGATGATGAAGATGAAGAAATTATAAATTCTCTAGAAGAAGAGCATGCAGAAGAAACACCAGTTGAAGATGAAAGTGTTGAAGAAGAATCTACTGGTGAAGTGAAAGAAGAAATTGTCCAAGGCGAGCAAGAAGTAGAACCAGAGCAGGAAACGGTTGAACAAGTGGAAGAGCCAGTTGGAGAGATTGCAGAAGCGCAAGAAGATGCAAATTTGGCAAGAATAAAAGAACTAGAAGAGATGCTTGCAAACAAACAAGCTGAACTTGACAATAAGAATAGCGAGCTTGAAAGCAAAGATGCAGAAGTTGAAAAGCTTAAACAACAAGCTAATGCTCCAGTTATTGAAAAGAGTGATGCGAACTTGACTTTGGAAGAGTATGAGGAAAGACTTGAAGTTTTGAATCAAAGACTCAAAGTTAATGAAAAAGAACTCAAAAATGTTAAAAAAGAATATATTCCACTTGCCAAAGTGAAGAAGAGCCTTGAAAAAGACAAGAAAAAACTAAGAAGAAGAGAAGCTCTTGTTGCAAAACAAAAAGTTGTACTCTATGGTGTAAATAACTATGGTGACATAGACGAAGAAAAAGCAAAGAAACTTGCTGAAGACCTTGACCTTTTGGATGGTTTGAAAGTAAGTGTTGCTCACTGCGAAGAAGTGTTAAAAGAAAATCAAGAAAGATATCCAATTCTTGAAAATTCGTACAACATTTTAACTGAAAACACGAATGCTTTGAAACAAGA
>CAYQLL010000104.1:0-3538 GCA_964418405.1 uncultured Christensenella sp.
GTTTTGCTTGAAAATGACTTCGTCGCTTTCAGACAAAACTTCCGATAATATAAATATTTTTAAGTAAAACAGCATACAATATTTTGTAGAATTATGAAAAAATTAAAGACTTCTACAAAGTTATGTTATGCAACTGGAAATCTTGGCTATGGTGTTATTTCTCAAACAATAACAACTTTTATTATGTTTTTTGGAACAAGTGTACTTTCTATTCGTGGCTCTTTGGTTGGGCTTTGTGTTGCTCTTTCAACTTTTTGGGACGGGCTTAGTGATCCGCTTATTGGTTATTTTAGTGATTTAACACAATCAAAGTTTTGGGGGAGAAGACTGGGCTTTTTATTTTTTGGTAGTATACTTATGGCGACATTCAATATTCTTATTTGGAGTGTCCCAAATAATTTTAGTGAACTGGGCAAATTTTTTTGGCTTCTTTTTTGCTTACTTAGTATTGAAACGGCAAACACTTGTTTTGCAACACCATATGTTGCACTCGGTATAGATATTGCACCCGGTTATAACGAACAAAGTATACTGCAAGGATACAAAACAGTTTTCTTTATTCTGGGAATGATACTTCCTAGTGTTTTTATGATGATTTTTATGCCACAAAGCGATGGTGGTCTAAGTCAACTTAATCAAAGCGGATATATTAATATGAGTTATGCAACAAGTATTTTGGGACTTTTATGTGGGTTTGTTTGTGTTTTTGGAACAATGAAACGCACAAAATCTATGCCAAAATACAAAACAAGGAAAAAAGAAAAAAATGCCTTTTTCAAAGTTTTATATAACTTCTTTTTGACATTAAAACAAGAAAACTATGGCACAATAATCATCTCGTACTCAGTTGCACTTATCTCTGCCGCTTTTTTGACAAGTGTTGGTATGCACTTATTTACGTATTGCTTTCACTTTAATTCAACACAAATTCCAATAGTGATGACTTTTCTTTTTATTGGGGCAATTGTAAGTCAACTTTTTTGGATACCATTATCGAAAAAAATCGACAAAAAACCTACTCTTATGTGGGCATATGTGACAATTTTAGTAGGAATTGCTCTCACATTCTTTGTGTTTTTGTTTAGAGAAACTTTTGGAGCAAATGTGTGCTTTTGGCTTGTGAGTGTTTGTATCACTTTTTGTGGGTTTGGAACGGGTGCATTATATTCACTTCCTATGTCTATGTTTGCTGATAATATCACAATGGATAAACTAAAAACTGGCGAAAATAAAAGCGCAACATATTCCGGTTATATGACTTTTGCATACAACATATCAAATTCTGTGGCACTGCTTGTGATTGGAATACTTTTAGATTTAATTAAGTTTGACCCAAAAAGTCCAGTGCAAGCACTAAAAGTTCAAAATTGGCTTGGTGTAATTGTCTTTGGGGGTTGCGCTGTATCCATAATCATTGCAATGCTCGTTCTAAAACACTACAACTTAAAACGTAGTGATATTCTAAAACAACAACTACTTGCAAAGCATCGCAAAGACTAAAAGTTTTTACATATTTTTTGTAAAAACTTCACAAAAAAAACGAGATTTTTTCATCGATAAAAAACTAAATGTAGTAAGTTTAGCATAATTAAACAAAAAGAGCCTGAAGTTCAAGGCTCGGTGAGTTCTCGCACGCAGGAGCTTACATAGATGTAAGTGACTGTGTGTGAATACTTATAAAGTTTATTTAGCGTAATTAAACAAAAAGAGCCCAAAGTTCGAGGCTCGGAAAATTTGTCCACGCAGGAGTTTATTTTAATAAATGACTGTGTGGCAAATTTTCCAGAAACAAAGAAATTTGGTGCTCTTTTTGTTTAATTTAGCATACGGACAGGAAGAATGAGATATAAAAACTCCTCCTTCTCGCCGTCAATTGGTGTGATTATACATGGATTTGTTGCAGACGAAAAACTAATTTTTACAAACTCGTTATCAATAGCCCTAAATGCTTCCAAGAAATATCTTGCATTGAATGCAATTACTAAATCTTTTCCAGTTAACACAATGTTTAATTTTTCTCTGATGTTTCCAATTTCGGAATTTGATGTAAGGTAAAGTGTGTCTTCGCTTATTTCAAACTTAACAAGGTTGTTTTGCCCAATTTTTGAAAGAAGTGATGCTCTTTCAAGGGAATCTTCAAGTTGTGCTTTGTTTACTGTTATTGATGTGTCGTTTGAGGACGAGGATATAATTTGATTGTAACTCAAAAATTCGCCTTCAAGTAGTCTTGTTATAATCTTTGTGTCGCCAAGGTCAATTAGAAGGAAGTTCTTTTGAACATAAACATTAATTATATCGTCACTATCGTCAAGGAGTTTGGATATTTCCCTAAGACTCTTGTCTGGTACAATGCAAGATGTTGATATGTTGGAAAAACTAAGCACTTTTCTTACAACGCTAAGTCTATAACCATCACTCGTAACTGCCTTTATTATATCTTGCCCAATTTCAAGCAAACAACCTTTTAGTATAGGACGTGAATCGTCAATAGCAACTGAGAATATCGCTTTGTTTATAAGGTCTCTAAACTCATTTTTTGTTATCCCAAAATATTCTGCGGTATTCACACTGTTAATTGCTGGATATTCGTCCGGTGAAAAACATTGGATAAATCCTTCACTATCAATATATTTGATATTGAGCCCGTTTTTATCATTGAGTTCTAATTCAATTTTTTCATTTGTAAGTTTTTTTACATATTCACTGAAAAATCTTCCAGGAACAACCGTTTCACCCTCTTCTTTAACTTCTGCCCTTATTTTCTTTTCAATTGAAAGTTCAAGGTCGGTTGCAAACAATGTGAGTTCGTTTCCTTGTGCAATAAGTTTAATTCCTTCTAAAATTGGGTTTGTTGTTTTTGATGCAATTGCTTTACTTACTTTTAACACTGCATCGGATAAATCTAATCCATCGCATAAAATTTGCATTTTTTTTACTTCCTTTTAATATATATTTTTTTATTTATTAAATTGTTGTTCTTATTATATAGAGTGTTGATATGTGGATAACTTTTGTGTTACACAATATATAGTAAAATTTTCACAATTTTCAAACTAATACAACAAAATATTGATTTTTGTCGATGTGGACAACCTGTGTATAAGAAAATCAACCTGTCCACATATCAACAATTCTCATTGATTTGCTTTTTGATATCATCTAGTATAACTTTGGTCTTGTGGTCTTTTTTTAATTTTTCGGTTATCTTGTCGCGTGAGTGAATAATGGTTGTGTGGTCTCTTCCTCCAAATATTTTTCCAATACTAACAAGTGGAACATCAAGCATATCGCTAATTAAGTATATAGCAATCATTCTTGGTTCAACGATTTCCTTGCTTTTTTTCTTGCCAACAATTTCTTTGTATTCAATGCCATAATAATTTCCAACAACTTCAATTATTTTTTCTGGAGTTAGACGTTTTGCTTTATCTTCCGCCTGCTCTTTTAGTGCTTCTTTCGCATCTTCTAATGTTGCATTTTTTTTGCCAAGCAAGGTTGCAAAAAAGTAAACTTTTCCAAGAGAACCTTCCATTTCACG
>CAYQLL010000105.1:0-763 GCA_964418405.1 uncultured Christensenella sp.
AACATCTGTCATCCTTGTTTTATTAATTGTTTTTAATTGGTTTTATAAAGGCAAATCAATATTCTACTGTTGGGCAATGGGACTTATTTTATCTGGCGCAGTTGGAAATTTGATTGACAGAGTGTTTTGTGGGTATGTTCGCGATTTTATCAAACTTAAAATTTTTAGTTTTACTTGCAACATTGCCGATATTTGTTTATGTGTGGGAATTGCACTTTTTGCAGTGCATATAATTTTTCTTGACAAAACACCAAGGCAAAAGAAAAAAGTTAAAGTGCCCAAAAATCCGCCAAAGGTTGCAATAAACGAAAGAGATGAGGATGGCGATGACTAAGGAACTTGTTGTAAAAAGCGAAAATGTTGGGAAAAGACTAGATGTTTTTGTTTGTAATAATATCTCATCACTTACTCGTTCATATATAAAAACGCTAATAGAAAATGGCGATATTTTACTAAACGATAAAGTTGTAAAAAGTGGCGAAAAACTAAGACTTGGCGATGTTATTCATGTGTTTGAAAAAGAGCCTAAACAACTTGATTTAATCCCCGAGAATATTGACCTTGACATTATATATGAAGATGACGATTTTGCAGTTATAAATAAGCCACAAGGTTTGGTCGTTCATCCTGCAAATGGAAATGAGAGTGGAACGCTTGTTAATGCACTACTATTTCATCTAAAAAACCTTAGCACAATAAATGGAGTTGTTCGCCCCGGCATTGTGCATAGAATAGATAAAGACACTTCTGGACTTTTGCTTGT
>CAYQLL010000105.1:773-3518 GCA_964418405.1 uncultured Christensenella sp.
AGCAAATTGAACAAAAAACTTGTCATAGGCATTATTTGGCGTTATGTAATGGAAATTTTAAGGATGATAGCGGGACTATTACAACTCATATAGACAGAAGTAAAAAAGATAGAAAACAAATGGCAGTTTGCTCAGTCGCAGAAGGCAAACTTGCTGTAACAAACTATTATGTCAAAGAGCGTTTTGGCGATTACACATTAGTTGAGTTTGTTTTGCAAACTGGAAGGACACATCAAATTCGTGTACACTGTAAACACATTCATCATCCGATTGTTGGAGATAAAACTTATGGCGTAAAAGACAAGTTTAAGTTAGATGGGCAATTACTTCACGCTTATAAAATTGAACTAAATCGTCCAAGTGATGGCAAAAGAGTTGAATTTTGTTGCGATTTGCCTGACTATTTTGAAAAAGTTTTAGACAAATTGCGAAAAAGTGTTGCAAATAAACAAAAATAATATTAAAATATACATAGAAATTAAAAAAGGAGCAAGATTATGAAAAAATTTATGAGTATGATAGCATTTTTAGGGCTGTGCTTTGTTGCTTTTGCTTTGCTACTTGCAAAACTTTTGGGAGTTTTTGGAGTACATGCAAATGTAACTGATGCAATCCAAAGTGTTGGCGAATGCTTGGCTTACATAGTAACAATGGTTTATGCTTTTAACTTTGTTAAAGGCAAAAGAAGTCCATGGTGGTGGGTTGCATACTGGGTGTCGGTTGTGGTTGTTGTGTTACTTGTAATATTAAGATTTGTATAATTAATCTAAAAAAGAACAAACTTAGACATTTTGCCTAAGTTTGTTTTTTATGTTTTGTGATAAAATGTTTACTAGTGGCGTATTAAAAATGTTTGATTATTTATTTTTGATATGTTATAATCAGTTGTTTTTTATAAAGGAGAAAATTAAACAATGTACACAGCAAAAAAATTAGACAGAAATGTGTATGAAATCACAATCTCAGTTTCAAAAGATGAATTCGAGAAATATGTTGAACATTCATACGAAGAAAACAAAGGTAAATTTAGTATAGAAGGATTCAGAAAGGGCAAAGCACCAAGAGCAATAATTGAAAAAAATTACGGCTCAACAGTATTTTATGATGATGCAATTGACCACTTGTTCTCTCACGAGTATACTAATGCACTAGATAACGAAAAAGAAATTGTACCAGTTGCTCATCCAGAAATAAGAATCGACAAGTTCGATGATGACGGCATTGTTTTGGTTGCAACTGTTCAATCAATTCCAGATGTTAAACTTGGTGCATACAAAGGTCTTGAAATAAAGAAAGCAACTGGCGAAGTTACCGACGAGCAAGTTGAAAAAGAATTGAATCAAGCACGCGAACGCCAAGCAAGATATGTTGAAATAGAAAGAGAAGCAAAAGACAGCGACTTTGTTGTAATAGATTTCACTGGTTTTGTTGACGGCAAAGAATTTGAAGGCGGAAAAGCAGAAGACTATCGTCTTAAACTTGGTTCACACACGTTCATTGAAGGCTTTGAAGACCAAGTTGTTGGAATGAAAGTTGGCGAAGAAAGAGATGTTAATGTAACATTTCCAGAAGAATATTTTAGCGAGAACCTTAAAGGCAAAAAAGCAGTTTTCAAAGTAAAACTCAACAAAGTTGAAGAAAAAGTTTTGCCAGAAGTTGATGACGAATTTGCATCAAATGTTTCTGAATTTGAAACTTTGGCTGAATACAAAGCAGATATAAGAAAACATTTGCAAGAAAATCTTGATGCGAAACTAAAAAGAGAAGACGAAAATAGTATAATTGAAACAATTGTAAAATCTAGTGAAATTGAAATTCCAGAAGTTATGGTTGAAAATCAATTAGATGCATTTATTCAGGATTTTGGTATGAGACTTAGTTATCAAGGGTATAAACTTGAGGACTACTTGTCACAAATGAAACTAACCGAAAAAGATTTACGCGACGAAAGAAGAGAACAGGCAACTGAAACAGTAAAAACAAGACTTGTCTTGGAAGAGATTGTAAAACAAGAAAAACTTGATGTAACTGATGCTGAACTTGACGAAAAGCTAAAAACTACGGCAGAAAAATATCATAAATCTTTGGAGGAATACAAAAATAATCTTGGCGAAAGAAATATTTCATATATGAAAAATGATATTTTAATGAACAAACTTTTAACTTTACTAACAGAAAACAATAAACTAATTTAACACAAAAATATTTAGGAGAGATTTATGCTTATACCAATGGTGGTTGACCAAACAAGCAAAGGAGAAAGGTCATACGATATATATTCAAGACTACTTGAAGACAGAATTGTTTTTATATCAGGAGAGATAACCGATGAAGTTGCCAACAGTGTTGTTGCACAGCTTATTTATCTTGAAGGCAAAAATCCAGACAAGGATATTGCAGTGTATATTAACAGTCCTGGTGGTTCAGTTAGTGCTGGAATGGCTATTTTTGACACAATGAACTACATTAAGTGTGATGTTTCAACAATTTGTGTTGGACTTGCTGCCTCAATGGGTGCATTTTTGCTTGCAAGTGGAACAAAAGGCAAAAGATTTGCTCTAAAAAATAGCGAAATTATGATTCATCAGCCCCTAGGTGGTGCTCAGGGTCAAGCAAGTGATATTGAAATAAGAGCGAAACAAATTTTACGAATAAAGGAAAACATCAACAAAATTTTAAGTGAAAGAACAGGTCAAAATCTAGAAAAAGTAAAAAAAGACACGGATAGAGATTATTATATGACCG
>CAYQLL010000106.1:0-3457 GCA_964418405.1 uncultured Christensenella sp.
TAAATCAAGCGATATTCTTATTATTTCGCCCAACACAATTTTTTCTGAGTACATTAGCGGTGTTTTGCCATCACTTGGCGAAGAAAATATTATTAATCTTTCGTTTTTGGATATTGCAACAAGAGAACTAAAAACACTTACACCCGCACTCCAAACTCGTGAGAGTGCTTTGGAAGACCTAACCTATGATACGAAAAGATTAAACGAAGTCGCATACAAAAATTGTTTTGAGTTTGCTGAAAGTTTGAAAACTTTTCTATCAAAGTTTGTTGATTTGTCTTTCTCGCCAAAAGACATAACAATAGACGATGTGAAAATAAAAAGAGAAGAGATTGAAAAACTGTATAACTTTAACTATAAGGACAAAACTCCAGCAGTGAGAATAAGTTGGATAGCTGACTATATCTTGGATAAACTGGACACAAAAGACGACGACGGGTTACTTTTAACGCGTATCAAAAAGGTTATTTATCCAATGTTTGTGTCAAACTCGCTCACAGAAATTTATGCCAACTTTTTGGCAAATATAGGTCTAAACTTTTCGCTTACAACGGATAATAAAATTAAGTATGAAGATATTGCACCAATTATGTATATCAAAAACTATCTTTTGGGACTATCAAAACTTGGGAAAGTCAAGTACCTTGTGATTGACGAAATGCAAGACTATAACCCTTTGCAAGTTGAAATGTTTAGTGAAATTTTCTCTTGCCCCAAAACAATGCTTGGCGACATTAATCAATGTATTGAAAAAATTGTTGAAAATGACGACATTGACAAGTATGCAAAAATCGTTGGTGCAAAAGAAATATTACAACTAAACAAAACCTATCGCTCGACATATGAGATAACAAAGTTTGCGGATAAAATTAAAGGCATAGATTCGCAAACTGTTGACAGACACGGCGACGATGTTGAAGTGTTTACTTTTGACAACATCCAAGCGGAGTGCCAAAAAATTACAACTCTTGTGCAAGAAAATCCAAATTTTGATAACATTGCCATTATTTGCAAAAACTCTCGTGAGGTTCAAAAATATTACAACTATCTTGGCGAACTAGATGAACTCAAACTTATGGAGGAGGGAAGCACGCTTGGTCGTCTTATGATTATGCCAGCGTCAATTTGTAAAGGGCTTGAATTTGATATGGTTATTTTGCCAAACGTAAGTCAAGAAAATTATAACAGTTATTTGGATAAAAATTTGCTTTATGTTTCATCAACAAGAGCATTGCATAAATTGTATTTGACCACACAAAAAAATATTTCAAAATTTATTAAATAAAAAACAAAAAATATTTTTAGAAAATAAAACTAAAAATATTTTTTTAATTAAAATAAATTATAAATAAAATTAAAAAATAAATTATTGAATATATATAAATATATATTCAAAAAAATAAAATAAAAAAACCAGAAAATTATTTTTCTGGTCAATTTATTTCTTATTTAAGAAGTGTTACGTTGACATATTATCATAGAAATATATTTTTGTCAATACCCAAATTTCATTTTTTTGAAAAATTTTTCATAAAATTATTTTTCGACAAATTTTTACCAAATTTTCTCTCTTTTCTTGTTAGAGATTACAATAGATAAAGCACAAATTATTATCAGTGCACCCACTGCGACACCAAGATATACCCACATAATATTCATTTGTGTTGATTTTGCCTCCACATTTTTGTAACCAAGACTTCGCATGCTCCCATCATCCAAAATCAACTTTGCCTCAATTTTATATGTGTTAGCAACTGGTGGCTCAAAATTGAGTGTACTTCCTTCACCCCAAGTTTGACCTGACACAAACCAAACTATTCTTTCTTCGTCATAGTAGTTTTGTGTGTCGATGGAGAATTTGAAACTTTCAACATTCGTGTCTTTGTTGTTGTATGTGCTGTCAATGTTTATTTCAAAAGTTGATGGTGGTGTTTCTTCTTTTGGTAAAATTGTGATGATACAAACATTTGATACTGCCTCACTTACAATTTTCCCTCCGTCATCCAATTCGTTCATTCTTGCAAAAACTTTGTATGTTCCTGCTTTTTTTTCAAGTGAGTTAAAAGTGTACTCCGTTCCACCTTGTGTGTTTTGTTTTTGATATACACTTGATTTATTGTTTAGAACGAACCAATCAATGGTGTACGATGATGGTAATAGTGGGGTGATGGTGGCTTTGAAATCTAGTGGGACAACATCGCTGTCTATTGTTTGCTCGGTACTTTGTGTTGTGGCTATGCTTATTGCATAACTTTGGTTATTCGTAAGTGTAATTGAAATATAGTTAGTTAAAGGATTCGCATTTTCTGGAACGACAACAACATAAATTTTAGTTGTGCCAATGGATATGTTTTCGTCTTTTAGCATTTGCTTTGTTATGGTGAGTCTTGAAGAACTTTCGGACAATTGGTCGTCTGTTCCTGTGTCATTTTTATACCATCTAAATTCACATTTACTTAAATCAATAAACGCTTCTCTGTTTAGTTTTGCCTCCAAAACAATGTCAGTAAACGATTCAATATTTTGAGTAAGATTTGATGTCGTGTTAATTTTTACTTCTGTTGGGGTTGCATATTGCGATTGAAGTGTGATAGCATTGCTCTCTTTTGATTCAAGTGAGCATATTATTGTAAAGGTGCCGGGGAGTAGTGGGGTGAATGTCATGGAGTTGTCTAGTTTTCTGTATGCAACATATTTCGGGTTTTCAATTTCGTTTGAACTTGCAAAATCTAGCACTGTTCCGCCAACTTTCCAAGTCACATATTCAGTTGTTGTTGGGACAACTGTCGCTTTAATGACATATGTTGCATATGGTGAACTTTCATTGCCACTGAATGGTGCTTGATAAACACCACTCTCTTGTGTTGGTTGAGTTGTGCCGTCACTATTATAAATTTGCAAAGATATAGAATCAACTTGTGCGTAAACACTTTGCGAAGTTATAAAGCTCCCGCAAAAACCAAGATACAAAATTAAACAAAAAAAGTACAAATAAAACTTTTTCATAATATTCTCCGTGATTAGTTTATCACAATTTTTGTTAAATTAAAAATAAAAATCAAAAATTTTTACATTAACTTTTCAAAGTTAATATCAAATCTTATTTTTAAGAAGTTTTTTGTTAAAATATTTTTTTATTTATTTATGGTGGATAGACCACTCTCGTGCCACACAAAGTGCTAAAGGCACGAGTGTGTCCCCAAATATTTGAGTATGATGTTAGTACCTCGTGTCACACCGAGTGCTAAAGGCACGAGTGTGTCCCCCCAATGAAGCGTACTATGTTCGCACTAAAATGACATCCTAAACTTGTTTGAAATGTTGGCATTTAGAGATCTTAAAAAATATTGCAAATTGCTTGCTTTTATTAGTATAAAAATATATAATATAACTAAAATAAAGGTAATGGTGAGATTATGAAAAAAAACAACTTTACTAAAAGTCTTTTCGTTTTAAT
>CAYQLL010000107.1:0-3449 GCA_964418405.1 uncultured Christensenella sp.
AAGAAGAGTTACAAAGGTTGTTAAAGGTGGTAGAACACTTAGATTCTCAGCAGTTGTTGTTTGTGGCGACAGAAAAGGCAATGTTGGAATGGGAATTGGTAAAGCAAAAGAAGTTCCAATGGCTATTGAAAAGGCTACGCAAGCCGCTAAAAAAGATATGAAACCAGTAAACCTTGTTAATGGGACAATTCCTCATGAAACAATTGGTAAATATGGTACATCAAAAATTCACTTGCTTCCAGCAAAGGAAGGTTGTGGAATTATTGCAGGTGGTGGTGCCAGAGCGGTACTTGAACTTGCAGGTGTTAAAGATATTGTGACAAAAATTCACGGATCAACTAACAAGATTAATTCTGTTAAAGCTACACTCAAAGGACTTAGAAGTATCAGAACAAAAGAACAGATTGCCGCACTTCGTGGAAAATCAGTTGAGGAAATCTAGGAGGAAATATGGCACAAGAAAAGAAATTAAAAATCACTTTGGTCAAAAGTCCAATTGGTTACAATCGTAATCAAGCCAAAATTACCGAGGCACTAGGACTTACAAAATTAAATCATTCAGTCGTTTTACCAGATAATGCAAGTGTTAGAGGCAGTGTTGCTCACGTTGCACATCTTGTAAAGGTTGAAGAGATATAGGAGGATATAATGGATATTCAAACACTTTCTCCTGCTAAAAATTCAAGAACTGCTTCGGTTAGAGTGGGTCGTGGAATTGGTAGTGGAATAGGAAAAACAAGTGGTAAAGGTCACAAAGGGCAAAATGCTCGTAGTGGCGGTGGAGTTAGACCTGGATTTGAAGGCGGACAACTTCCACTCGTAAGAAAATTACCAATTAGAGGTTTTAATAACTACAATTTTGCAAAAAGATATTCAACTTGCAATATTAGTGACCTTGAACAATTTGAAGAAAACTCAGTTATTACACTTGAACTTTTATACGAAAATAGAGTTGTAGGCAAAATCGAGCCATACGGTCTTAAAGTACTTGGCAATGGTGAACTTACAAAGCCTCTTACAGTTAAAGCAAAGAAATTTACAAAGAGTGCTATCGAAAAAATCGAAAAAGTCGGTGGGAAAGCTGAGGTGATCTAATGTTTAAGACATTTATAAACGCATTCAAAATCAAAGATTTAAGAAAAAAGATGTTACTTACACTCCTACTTTTGTTTGTATACAGAGTAGGGTGTTGGTTGACTGTTCCAGGAATTAGTCCTGGTGCATTGCAAGAAGCAGCACAAATGGGGGAAAGCGGTGTAACCTTTTTAGGACTACTCAACTCCATTTCTGGTGGAGCACTTGCAAATGCATCGTTCTTTGCGTTAGGCGTGTCGCCATACATTAGTGCGTCAATTATTATTCAGCTTTTGGCGGTTGCAATTCCAGCGCTTGAGCGTGTTTCAAAACAAGGCGAGGAAGGTAGAAAGAAAATCAATCTTTACACTCGTATTTGCGCTTTAGTTTTGGCAACAGCACAAGCAATCGGTATTGTTGTATCGTATGCAAGAAGCGACGGATTTATTGACACAAGGATGCTTGGTGCGTCTGTTCCAACTTGGGTTACTTGTGCATTTATTGCATTGGTGCTGATAAGTGGAGCAATGTTCACAGTTTGGCTTGGCGAAAGAATTACTGACCTTGGCGTTGGTAACGGACTTTCACTACTAATATTTGTTGGTATTTTGTCAACTGCTTGTACAGGTCTTTACACAGCATTCCAAGGAGTTAGCCAAGATATAACATATCTTTGGGTTATATTAATTTTCTTGCTTGCAGTTGTTGTTATATTCGCGCTTATCGTGTTTATTGACAATGCAGAGCGTAAAATTCCTGTTCAATATGCAAAACAAGTCAAAGGCAGAAAAATGTATGGCGGTCAAACCAATAACATTCCAATCAAAGTTAACGCAACTGGTGTTATTCCAATCATCTTTGCAAATGCGATTGTATCATTTCCACAAATGCTAATTAGCATTTTCTGGCCAGATACACCATTTGCTGATTGGTGGACGCAATATATGGGCACGGCATCGTGGGTATATATTGTTGCAACTGCACTGCTAATTTTGTTCTTCTCGTATTTCTATGCACAAATTACATTTAATCCTGAAGACGTAAGCAAGCAAATACAACAAAACGGTGGATTTATTCCAGGAATTAGAGCAGGAAAACCAACTGCTGAATACTTAGGAAAAATTTCCTCAAGATTGACACTCTTTGGTGCAATCTACCTTGCATTTATTGCACTTGTTCCAAGTTTGATATTCAATGCACTTGCAACCACAAGTTTGGACTCAACACTAATCAACGCATTTAGTGTAACAGGTCTTATGATTTTGGTTTCAGTTGCACTTGAACTAGACAAGCAACTTGATGCACAAATGCTTATGAGAAATTACAGGGGATTTTTGAAGTAAGAATGATATT
The DNA here is from genome assembly GCA_964418405.1 of uncultured Christensenella sp. Lineage (GTDB taxonomy): Bacteria > Bacillota > Clostridia > Christensenellales > UBA1242 > UBA5893. The sequence goes on from CAYQLL010000107.1 coordinate 2,428, forward strand.
TTTTGAACACAAAAGTTAGCTTTTTAACTTTTGTGTTCGATTAAAATATATGTGAGGTTGTATGAAATTAATTTTATTGGGTGCTCCCGCAAGTGGAAAAGGTACACTATCTCGTGACCTACAAAAAAAATATGACATTCCGGCGATTTCAACTGGGGATATCATCCGTGAGAATATACAAGCAAAAACAAAACTTGGAAAAATATGTAATGAGTATATTAGCAAGGGAAATTTAGTTCCAGACGAACTTATCATTGAACTTGTTAAAGACAGATTAAAACAAGCGGATGTTTCAAACGGTTATATTTTGGATGGTTTTCCAAGGACAATAAATCAAGCGGTCGCACTTAATGAAATTGAAAATATAACAAAAGTCATTTATCTTGATGCATCGTTTGATGTCATTTTAGAGCGAAGTTTATCAAGGAGAATTTGCCCAAATTGCAAAAAAATTTACAATACAAGTAAATATGCTCTTGAGCATTGTGAAGATTGTAACGAAAAGCTAATTTTGCGAGATGACGATAACGAAATGACAACCAAACGAAGATTTGATGTATTCGAAGCACAAACAAAACCACTTATAAAGTTTTATGACGATTTGGAGTTACTTATAAAAGTTGATGCCAATTTAGATTCGAATACAGTTTTTGAATGTGTTGTTGATATATTAGAGAGAAAATAAGAAGGTTTTTATATGATTTGTAAGACTCAAGAAGATATAGATGGGATGAAAAAGGCAAATAAAGTTGTTGGCGACGCATTACGCTATGCAGAGTCACAAATTCGTCCCGGAATTTCTACTTATGAACTTGACAAATTGGTAGAAAAGTTTATAATAGATAATGGTGCTATTCCTTCATTTAAGGGCTTTGAAGGGTATCCGGGAAGCATATGCACATCTGTTAATGATGTTGTTGTGCACGGAATACCAAGCGAAGATGTAATTCTTGAAGAAGGGGACATAATTTCTGTCGATATTGGAACAATTGTTGATGGATATAATGGTGACGCAGCAAGGA
>CAYQLL010000108.1:0-3403 GCA_964418405.1 uncultured Christensenella sp.
TGTAACTTTTTTAGAAATTTGTTTGGAGGTTAATTTTGGTAGACCAAGAACTTACATATCACACATTACGAAAGAGGATGTCGGCATTTATGCTTGCGATATCCTTTTTATTTTTGGCACTTTTTGTTAGGCTTTTTTATGTTGGAGTTATAAGTCAAGAAGAGTTGCAACAAAAGGCATATGACCAGTGGACAAGAGATTTACCAATTACTTCTCAGCGTGGGAAAATTCTTGATTGTAATGGTGCAACACTTGCTGTGTCGTATACAACTTATGATATATACGTTAGAGGAAGAGAAGTTAAAGATAAAGCAAAGGTCGCAAGTTTGCTTGCAAAAAAACTAAATCTTAACTTTGACAAAGTGTATGCAAAAGTTTGCATAATAAATGTGTCGGAGATTTTAATCAAGTTGCAAGTTGACAGCAAAACAGCAAAAGAGATAAGCAGTGAAAATCTTGCAGGTATATTTTTGTCTGAGAGTGTGAAAAGATACTATCCTTATTGTGATTTGCTTACGCAAGTGCTTGGATTCACGACTGTGGACAACGTGGGGCAGTCTGGAATTGAAGCATATTATGATAATGTATTAAAAGGAGAGCAGGGTAGTTTTGTTGTGCAAAGTGATTTGCAGGGCAAGGAGTTAGATAATTCACTTAGAAGTTTTGTTGAAGGCAAAAGTGGGGATAATGTTCAACTCACGATTGATGTCAATATACAAAAAATTGTGGAAGATGTGTTAAAACAGGCAATGGATGAGCAAAAAAGTGTGTCGGCATCTTGTATTATTATGAACGCAAAAACTGGTGAGATTGTGGCAAGTTCAACAAAACCTAGTTTTAATCTAAATAACATTCCTCGTGATGACGCAAGTTTGCTTATGAGTATGACAAAAAATAAGCTTGTTGTGGATGTATACGAGCCGGGAAGTACTTTCAAGATTTTGACTGCATCCAGTGCCTTAGAGAGCGGTGTGGCAAAACTTAGCGACCACTTCTATTGTGGTGGTGCAAGTATAGTTGACGGGCAAAGAATAAAATGTTGGAGATCAATTGGACATGGAAGTCAAGACTTAACGAGTGGACTTGTCAATTCTTGCAACTGTGTGTTTATGGCACTCGCACAAAGAATGGGGACAGAAAAGTTTTATTCGTACCTTAAAAAATTTGGACTTGGGCAAAAAACTGGCGTAAATATTGCTTCTGAAAGTTCGGGAATACTTATGAATAGTAAAAACGTCAAAAATGTTGATTTGGCGAGAATAGGATTTGGGCAAGCAGTTGCGGTCACACCACTTCAACTTGTTTCGGCAATTTGCTCGGCAGTCAATGGTGGGAACTTGTTTACACCAACGATTGTGAAAAGAATTACAAGTAGTGACAATGTTACCAAAAGTGAATTTGTTCCAACTGTGAAAAATATGACAATTTCTTCTTCAACTTCAAAAATACTCAATGATATGTTAAAAAAAGTTGTAAACAAAAAAGGCGAGTATAGTTATATTGCAGGATACGATGTTGGAGGTAAAACCAGCACTGCACAAAAATATATGAACGGGAGCATTGCAAGGGGGAAGTATGTTTCAAGTTTTATTGGGACTTATCCTGCTAGCGACCCAAAGTATGTTATGCTATTTTTGGTTGATGAGCCAAGTGCAGGTGCATATTATGGAAGTATTGTCGCCAGTCCTTATGCAAAAATGATATTTGAAAAAATGTTTGTGTACTTAGGCGAAAAACCTTCGGCGAATGTTGAAGTTGAATATGTTTCAATGCCAGATTTGGTTGGGCTCTCACTTAGTAGTGCCATTGAAAAATTAAACAAAATTGGGCTTTGCTATGAGATAGATGGCGAAGGCGGAATTATAACAAAACAGTTGCCACCTGTGGGGACAGAAATGGAAAAAGGCAGTACTATTTTGCTTGTAACTTAGCTAAATTTGGATAAAAGTAATACAATTATAACAAAAATAAAGGAATTTGCCATGCGTGTGTCGAATAATGTTGTTGCAAAGAGGTTGATAAATTTTGAATAAAGGCTTTGACGAAGCATGGCTTGAAAAACTAAAATCTAGGAATGATATCGTGACAACTATGTCTCGATATTTAACGCTTCAACAAAAAGGTAGGAACTATTGGGCGTGTTGTCCATTTCATCATGAAAAACAACCCTCAATGTGTGTTTATGGGATAGATCAATATTATCATTGCTATGGTTGCAAAGAACATGGTGATGTTATAACTTTTATTATGAAAATGGAAAGTTGTGATTTTATGACTGCGATTGAGATTTTGGCAAAAAATGCGAATATGGAAATTCCAGCACTTTCTATGGATGAAGACATAAAGAAAAAGAAAAAACAAAAAGAAACAATACTTCAAATTTTAGACTTGGCATACAAGCACTATGAACAAAATTTATATCTAAAAACAAGCACGATAGCACAAGAATACATAAAAAAACGCAAGATGACAAAGCAAGATTTGGACAAATTTCATATTGGATATTCCAAAGATTGGACAAGTTTAATTGATTATCTTAAATCAAAAGGTTATTCGTATGAAGATATGAAAATGGCAGGAGTGTGCGAGAGTAAAAATAATCGATATTATGATGTTTTTGGCGAAAGGCTTATGTTTCCTATTTTTAATATTCACGACGAATGTATTGGTTTTAGTGCAAGAAGTTTATCAAAAGATGCGTTCGCAAAATACAAAAATTCAACAAATAGTTTAGTGTTTGACAAAAGCAAACATATGTTTGGGGCAAATTATCTAAAAACATTAAAGCAAAATCAAAAACTTGATTATATAATCATAGTTGAAGGGCAAGTCGATTTGATTACTATGCACAACTATGGGTTTGTAAACAGTGTGGCATGTCTTGGAACTGCACTAACAAGTTTGCATGCAAGGATGTTATCCAACTTTTGCAACAATGTAATACTCTCATTTGATGGCGATAGTGCGGGGCAAAAGGCAACCATTAGGACAATAGACACTCTTGTGGGTGCAGGAATGAATGTTAAAGCGATAAAAATTCCTGAGAATATGGACCCAGATGAGTTTTTGAACAAGTATGGCAAGGAAAAATATCAACAGCTTCTAGACAATGCGGTTGACTATATTGAGTTTAAGATACTAAATAAACTAGAACAGTTTAATTTGGACAAAATCGACGAGAAAGCCAAGTTTGTGAGTAGTGCAATAGATATTGTTAACACGCTAAAGCGTAATAGCGAAAAAGAAGTTTATTTGGACATTATTCAAAATTTGGCAGGTGTTTCAAAAGAAGGGTTGAAGCGAGATTTAATAGCAGGTGATGCAGATGACGAAAAGAAAACAAAGGAAACTGCAAACATCAGCTATCTTGAAGATGCTGAAATAAAGTCAATTAAATTTATTT
>CAYQLL010000109.1:0-3399 GCA_964418405.1 uncultured Christensenella sp.
AAACGCAATGAAGTATGCAGACATTGACAAAGCCCCAGAAGAAAAGGCTAGAGGTATCACAATCAACACAGCACACGTTGAATACCAAACAGAAAAGAGACACTATGCACACGTAGACTGCCCAGGACACGCAGACTATGTTAAAAACATGATTACAGGTGCTGCACAAATGGACGGAGCAATTCTTGTTGTTTCCGCTGCAGACGGTCCAATGCCTCAAACAAGAGAGCACATCCTTCTTGCAAGACAAGTTGGTGTTCCATACATTGTTGTATTTATGAACAAAATGGATCAAGCTGACCCAGAACTTGCAGACTTGGTTGAAATGGAAATAAGAGATTTGTTGACATCTTATGATTTCCCAGGAGACACAACTCCTATCGTAAGAGGTTCTGCTCTTAAAGCATGTGAAGCATGCGAAGCAGGTGCAATGGACAGTGAATGGTTGAAGCCTATCCAAGAACTTTTGGATACAATCGACTCATACATTCCAGATCCAGTTCGTGAAACAGACAAACCTTTCTTGATGCCAGTTGAAGACGTATTCACAATCACAGGTCGTGGTACAGTTGCAACAGGTAGAGTAGAAAGAGGTGTTATTAGAATGAATGACACAGTTGAAATTGTTGGAATGAAAGATTCAGGAAAACAAACAGTTATCACAGGCGTTGAAATGTTTAGAAAACTTCTAGACGAAGCAAAAGCTGGTGATAATGTAGGACTTCTTCTTCGTGGAATCAACAGAGATGAAATCGAAAGAGGACAAGTTCTTGCAAAACCTGGTTCAATTCATCCACACACACATTTCACTGCTCAAGTTTACGTTCTAAAGAAAGAGGAAGGTGGACGTCATACTCCATTCTTCAAAGGTTACAGACCACAATTCTACTTCAGAACAACTGACGTTACTGGAACAATTGAACTTCCAGAAGGCGTAGAAATGGTGATGCCTGGCGATAACATTTCAATGGAAATCACATTGATTACACCTATCGCTATTGAAGAAGGACTTAGATTCGCTATCCGTGAAGGTGGCAGAACAGTAGGTTCAGGCGTTGTTGCAAAAATTATTGAGTAATTTTGCACTAAACAAAAGACAAAATTTGGTTTAACCCAACCAAGAAATAACAAAAAAGCAGTTTTAACCCAACTGCTTTTTTGCTATTTTTCTTAGTTGAATATTTATTCAACTAAGAAAAAGTGTAAAAAAACTTGATATATTTTTTGCTTTGTGTATAATAATTGTAGGAGTAAATATGAATATTTGGACTGATATAAACAAAGAAAGAATTACGCCAAAAGATTTTGTGGCGTGCATTGAAATTGAACAAGGAAGCAAAAATAAATATGAACTTGACAAGGAAACAGGACTTATTATCTTGGATAGAGTTTTATACACGTCAACTCACTATCCAATGAACTATGGTTTTATTCCAAGAACAATCTCGGGGGATAGTGACCCGCTTGATGTTTTTGTGCTTTGCAGTCAACCAATTGAAAAAATGAGTTTGGTTCGCTGTTATCCAATTGGCATTGTACATATGCTAGACAGACACGAGGTTGATGAAAAGGTTATTGCAATTCCGTTTGGCGACCCACAATACAATATGATAAAAGATATATCGGAATTACCAGTGCATATCATTGACGAACTTAAACACTTTTTGACAGTTTATAAACAACTTGAGAACAAAGTTGTTGAAGTAACAAGGATAGATGGGCATATTGAAGCGGAAAATGTCATTGCTGACAATATTCAAGATTTTGAAAAAAAATTCAAAAAATAACAAAAAATTAACCAAAAAATTAAAATTTTGGTTATTTTTTTAGTAATTTTTGCAAAAATATCTAACTTTTTGGATTCAAAGCGGTTAAATAATTGTTAAAATTGAATTATAATTTTTTGCTTTTTTTATTTGCATAGTTAGATAAAATTTAGTAAACTAATATATAGAGAAGGTTTGGAGGAATGATGAAAAAATATTTTGTTTCAATTCTTTTGATTGTATGTTGTATGCTTTTTGTTGGTTGTGGACAAGATTCGACTTCCATTTTCATAGCAACCGGCAAAAGTTTATATTCATTTTATGACGAAACGGTTTTGACTGCACAGGACAGCTATACATCTGACATACAAAAAGTAAATGCGAACAACAAAGATAAAATTAATTATGCGTGGAACGGACTTAGCCAAGCAAAAGTTGAAGAACGAGCAATTATTGCATCTATTGAGTGCTATAACACAACCGCTTCGCCCAAAGAATTATATCTAGATGGGGACAACTCTTTGATTTCTGTCAAACAAAAAGGTGCTAAATATATATGCACAATTAACGATGGCACAAAAGACCTGACATATTCTTTTACTATAACAAGAAACACCACAACTAGTGACTACACGGTTAAGTACCAAAGTTTAGTTGATGACACAAAAAAATGCACGGCAAATGTTGGTTTTAATAAATCAAAAAGCAATTTGGCAATTAATCTTACAACATACATTATGTTGGATAGTACAGTAACAAAACTTGAAACATACAAAAATTTTTACACATTGCAAAACAACCACACGGCAGCAAGATTCAATATTCAAATTGGTTCTGGAAACAATAGTTCAATCTACACTTTTAATATATACAAGCAAGTTGTTGACTTCAATCTTAAAATTGCAGTGTCAAGCGTAAAAGAAAGCGCGATTGATGAAAGCACTTTGAGTTTGGACAAGTTTGTCTTGTCACAAAAAACTGACAATGGCGGATATATTGTAAAGTATAGACAAGGAACAAATTCGGCAACGATAGACACATTTGGCAATGTGAGTAATTGGTAAAATATGAACGAAATAGAAAAACAACAAGAACAAAACTATCTTGACAAAGTACTAGGCGAGATAGATAAACAAGCAGAGTACAAAAATAAACAGGTTGAAGAACTGGAAAATGAGATGGATGAACTAACCCATCATTTTTCCGAGCAGTACTATTTTTTAGACACAGAAGAAACTTTGACGGGCGGGGATGAACTTGACGAACAAGAAAGCATTATAAATCAAACAAAAGAGCAATACTTCCGCCTAAAAAAGCAAAGACTTTCGCCATACTTTGGCAAAATATCTTTTTGCGAGCAAAACGAAAGCGAACCAAAAGACTACTATATTGGAACGTTTAGTTTAACAAACGGCAAACCTATCCCGCTTGTTTGTGACTGGCGTGCAAGTGTCTCAACAATGTTTTATGACTACGAGATAGGCAAGGCAAGTTACAAGGCGCCAATTGGGCTAATTTCGGGCGATATAACGGCAAAACGCCAATTTAAGATAAAAGATAGCAAGATGGAATATTGTTTTGACTCGTCGCTGACATTTGATGATGATATTTTGCAAAAAGAACTCTCGCAAAA
>CAYQLL010000110.1:0-3382 GCA_964418405.1 uncultured Christensenella sp.
TGTAAATCAAACGACAAAAAAGGTTTCTATATCAAACTTTCGTCCACGAGTAAAAATACTCCCAACAAATGGAAATGTAAAAATAATGACAATAGAAAACTTATCAACACAACAATCCACTCCACAAAAATTTGTTGGAAATATCAATTTTTTAATTGGTAGAACAACTACGCAAGATATTTATTCTCCTGACAACAAACTTTTGGCACAAAAAGGAACAACAATAACACAAAAACTTCTTGGCACATTAAAAACCTATGGTAAACTAGCCGAAATAACGATATATTCAAAAAGATAAACAAAGGGTTACTATTTTGAAAATAGCAGAATAAAAATAAAGGAACAATGTAAAATAAATACACAATGTTCCTTTTTTGTATTAGTTTCAGAAGAAATAAACTAAACCATAAATTTTTGACATTTTAAACATTCAACCTTGCAAAAAAGACATACAACCTAAAATATCCAATAATTTTGACAATAAATTTTGAAACAAGTGTAAAAAGAGATAGTGCATTATATTGATATTACAAATTATCTTTTGTTTCGCAAGTTTCAAAAACTACTAGTCATATCAAAAATGTTTTTAAAAGCAAATAAAAATAAGGAGTACACTCTCAACCGAATGAGTAAGTACAACTCCTTATTTTTTACTTTACAAATAATTAACACTAATCAATAAAGACTAATCTTTTCTTAATAATTTTTGCATTTCCCTATTAAGTTCATCAAAATCAGACGTGGAATCATCTTCTCTTCTTAATCTTGATGTTCTTCTAGTTCCCTTATGAGATTCTTCGTCCACAACTCTTCTAGACCTTGAACGTCGTCTTGTAGTTGGTTCCTCTTTTTCACGGCTATCGCTCACACGCCTTCTTACAGTACGTCTACTACCATAATTGTTATCTCTTTCTTCCCTACTATCAATTCTAGAACGCTCTCTAGTTGTACGACGAGGTTCTCTTTCTTCATATCTATCTTGTTTTAAATCTCGTGATGGATGTTCGTATTCATTTGCAGGCTCTTCTTCATACTCGTCTTCATATTCATTGTCATCTTCTTCGTCAAATTTTGAAATAGTTTTATTTAAATCACTTTCAAATTCTTCTTTGTTTTTTTGTAAAATTTTATTATTTTCATCAATTTGTCTTTGAATTTGATCCAAATCTTCAACTTGTTCTTCTCTTGTAGGCTCAACATCGTCAGATTGAATGTTAACATCTTCATTTTGACTACTTTCTTCTACATAATTTTGGGCAACTGCTTCATTTTGGACACTCAAATCTTCACTTTGATTATCTTGACTTTCCACTTGTTCGTTTTCAACTTCAGTTGAAGTTTCTTGTGCTAGGCTTTCTTGTTCAGGCTCTTGCTCTTCTACAATTTCTTGTTGTGCTTCCTCGTGTTGTACATTGTCTTCATATTGAACAGGCTCTTCACTTGTTTCAATTTTAAGTGGTGGAACTGCACTTTCACTTTCTTGCGACTCAATTTCTGGTTCTACAACTTCTTGTACTTCTGCTGTTTCGTTCGCGATTTCTTGTGCTTCACTTGTTGTTTCTTGTGTCTCTACAACTTCACTTTCAGCAGATTGTTCGCGAGTTTCATTAAGTTCATTCATGTCTTTTGTTGACATATCATACAAGTTTTCGCCTGTCAAATCTTCTTTTTGAATAAGTTCATCTTGAACATCAACATCTGCGCCACCTACACCTTGAATATCAGTCAAAAGTGCTTTCAAGTCACTATTTTCTTGGGCAAGAGTTAAAAGTCTTTGATTTCCAACCTCTGTAGCCTTTTCGGTCAAAGCCTTGTAAAGAATATTTGCATAATGCTTAAATTCAAGACTCATCGCTTGTTCAACAAATTCTTTCTTTTCTGCAATCTCTTTTTCACGTTTTTCTATATCCTGTTGCAAAGAGAGTTGTTCATCGTTAAATTTTGTTGTAGCCTCTTCGATATCTTTTTCTAATTGTTGTTGTTTTTTTATTTCGTCAGCTTGTTGTTTCCTTATATAGTTGCTTTCAATACGATTGGTCGATTCTTCTTGTTGGGTTTTCAAACTTTCCAAGTTTTCTCTTGATGCTTGCAATTTTCTTTGCAAATCTTTCAATGTCTCTTCATAATTTTTCTTGTAATTTGTAATTTCTGTCTCAATAGAACCAATCTCATCTTGAAGTCTACGTCTAATATTGATAAATGTTTCACTTTCTTTCATAGACCTTTCTAGAATAAGCGAACCATCTACACCAAGGTCACTAAAATCATACTCTTCAACCGCAAGAGAGTTTTCTCTTGCTCTTTCCAATTCTTGTTGTTCCACAAGGGCACGTTTCTCAAGATATTGTTGAAGAATAGGAATACCTTCTTTAATCTCTTTCTTTGTGAACAAAATTTCGTAATCAACATATGCTGGCAATGTTGTAACTGCTTTTGTTAAATTTCTTTCATACAAAGGGAAATTGTCATACAAACAAGCATAAATATCATTTTTACTTGCTCTGACAGCCAGAATTGTAATTGTGTAAATTATTGCTAGTGCCAATGGGATAAACAATGCATCAAACAATATTGTAACCAATTGATTGTGATTTGCAACACTTGCATACTGCAACCCAACAGCAAACGACAATATTGCTAATAGAATTGTAAACGTGGTAAAATTTTTCATATTTTTTTCGATAGAACCAGTCTTTAAAGGTTTGTCAATACAAGTATCCACATTTATATATTTTGTTGGAGCATCTTCACGATTGAGCATATATATTTGCCAATTGTTCCTTAAAACCTTTGGCACCTTTTTCATTTTTAAATTAAACTCAACCAAGTTTTCTTCTGTTATAAATGGCTTAGATAAAAAATACTTGTTAAGTTTATTAACACTTTTTAAAATTTTATTTTCATATGACTTCCTAACAAGAGTCCCTAGAACTATAACAGCCAAAATCATAATTCCAATAAATATAATTGGCCAAAACCACAACTCTGCAAATGCAACGGCAATTGTGTTGACATATGAACGAATTGTGTCAATAACTTCAGCTCCTGTAATCCCCAACATATACATATTTTCCCTTCCTTTTTTATTAAGACAAAATTAGTATAACACAAGAAAAAATAAAATAAAAACAAAAACTTATTGTTTTTTAAAAAATTTTTACAAGTTTTTCTAAACAAAAAGAATAAATATATACATTTTCAAACCGAATGTTTAGTGCTCTTTCTAGGCAAATTGCATACAATTTCAATTGAACATCATATTTTTCGACCAACTGGTCGGCATTATTCACTCTTGTCGTCTTGTAATCTACAAGGCTCCATTTCCCATTTATATAGACTAACAAGTCGGCAACACCTTGGATAATTATTTTTGCGTTATTTT
>CAYQLL010000111.1:0-3326 GCA_964418405.1 uncultured Christensenella sp.
ACGCTCTAATTACTGATGAGATAATTCAAGCGTCCTATTCTCATTAAAAATGATGTCACTTTTCGTAATTTATGTCAAGCGATTTTACAAAGTTTTTTTGTTTTTCCCAAACTTTTTTTGCCTGTGGCGAGTTTTTGCGTTTTTTTTGCTTGATTACACTTTGTGCTAGTATAAGTTTTGGAGATATGCTCGGCTACTTTGTAGGCTCGATATGATACGCGGGCGAGTGTTTACATATTTTGGCTTCCTATTTTAGTTTGTGCAAGATTTTGGGTTTTATGAGATCCTTCTCTGGTAGGCTACGAAGCGGGGGTCAGGATGACAATATAGTGCGAACATAGTAGAACATGCTCGCACGCTAGTGCAAACTCGATATAACACAACCTAAGCCAAGTGCGTTAGTACTATAAAAGGAAATAAATAAAAAAAGAGCCCAAAGTTCGAGGCTCGGGAAATTTGTCCACGCAGGAGTTTGCTTACGCAAGTGACTGTGCGAAAATGTACTAAGTTTGATAAGTGGAAATAAACAAAAAAGAGCCTGAAATTCAAGGCTCGGTGAGTTCCCGCACGCAGGAGTTTGCCTACGCAAATGACTGTGTGCGGGAACTCACCAGAAACGCAGAAGTTCAGCGCTCTTTTTTGTTTATTTTTGGTCGGAAGAAATTACTTTGCCATTATATATTTCATCCGCTGCAATACTGATTGCTTTTTTGTCGCTTTTTTCAATTTCTGCGGGAATTGTTTTTTCAAGTTCTTTTGCTCTTTTTTCCATTATGCAACAAAGTTTGTATTTGTTGCCACCCATTTTTGCTGCCAATTCATCAATTGGTGGTTCAATCATCATAATAATATACCTCTTTTCAAATAAAATCATTGTATTATAACACATAAAAATGCGTTTGTGAACAAGTTTTATCACATTTTTATCATTTTGTCAAATTCTTGTTCGTCAATTATTTTCACGCCTAGTGCTTGGGCTTTGGTTAGTTTACTCCCTGCATCACTTCCCGCCAAAACAAAAGTTGTGTTTTTGGAAACGGACGATGAAGTTTGTCCGCCAAGGTCTTCAATTATCTTTGTTGCTTGCGCTCTTGTGTAGTTTTCAAGTGTGCCTGTTAGTACAAAAGTTTGACCTAAAAATTTGTTGCCTGTTTGTGTATTTTTGTATGTTATATTCACGCCAAGGTGTTCAAGTTTTTGAATTTCACAAATGTTGTTTTGGTTTTGAAAATATTCAACAATATTTTTTGCAACTACGCTTCCAATATCTTTTATGGCACTTAGTTGCTGCTCTGTCGCGATAATTAAATCGTCCAAGGTCTTAAAATTCTTTGCCAAATCTTTGGCTGTTTTTTTGCCAACATTAAATATTCCAAGAGCAAAAATAAAGTTTTCATAAGCACAATTTTTGCTTTTTTGTATGGAATTTATCAAATTTTTCGCTTTTTTTTCCAAAAATAAAGGTAATTTTAGTAAATTTTCATAATCAAGGCTGTAAATATCTGAAAAAGTCCTTAGACTTAAGTTATCATACAATAGTTCGATTGTTTGCTGACTTAGTCCTTCAATATTCATTGCGTCACGACTTGCAAAATGAGTTAGTTTGTCAACAACTTGTTCTTTGCAACCATTGGTGTTTGGGCAAAATTGTTGTGCGCCAATTTCCTCTAGTTTTGTGTGACAACAAGGACAAAACTGGGGCTTTTCAATTTTTTGTGAATGTGGCATTTTTTCGGCAAGCCCCATAATTTCTGGGATAACTTCGTTGCTTCGTCTTACAAAAACTTTGCTACCAATTTCTATATTTTTGCGTTCAATGTCGCCATAGTTATTTAGCGTGGCACGAGTGACTGTTGCACCCGCCAAACTTACTGGGTCAATTTCTGCAATTGGGGTTATTTTTCCCGTTCTGCCAACCTGCCACACAACATTTTTGAGCGTGCTTGTCAGTTCTTGTGGAGCAAATTTATACGCCATTGCCCATTTTGGAAATTTGGTGGTGTAACCAAACTCGTCGCGAGATTTTATATCGTTGAGTTTTAGTACCATTCCGTCTATTAAAATATCCAGCGACGCTTTTGTTTTGTCGACTTTATTTATCTCATTTATTATGTCATCAATATTGTCAAAAAGTTTGTGTGGCGATGTTTTGAAATGATTTTTGTCCAAAAAGTCAAACATCTCTTCTTGCGTGGAAAATTCTTTACCTTCAATAAAGCAAACATTGTAGCATATCCAATCCAGATTACGTTTTGCTGTTTGTTTGGCATCAAGGTTTCTTATTGCCCCGCTAACCGCATTTCTTGCATTTTTTAGTGCTTCATTTGGATATTTTTCGTTGAATTTTTTGAGGTTATTTAGCGTTATTATCCCCTCGCCTTGCACGATAAGTTCGCCTTTATATTCAATTGAAAGTGGCACGCTTTTTATTGTTTTTACTTGGTTTGTGACATCTTCGCCAATACTACCATTGCCACGAGTGGCGGCGGATACAAACAAGCCGTTTTTGTAGGTGCAAACAATTGTCAAGCCGTCAAATTTGTATTCTAATGTAAATTTTGGGTTTTTGACTTTTTCTTGCACAGAGTTTACCCATTCGCTAAGTTCGTCTAGTGATTGGCGTTTGTCTAGGCTATACAAGCGCTCTTTATGTTCTACCTTTTGGAAATTGTCCAAAACAACATCGCCAACTCTTTGTGTTGGAGATGATGGCAAAATTATGCCAGTGTCTTTTTCCATTTTTGCGAGTTCGTCATACATTTTGTCATATTCGCCATCGGATATTGTTGGTTTACCTAGAACATAGTAGTCATAGGCGTACTTATTGAGTTTGTCGACAAGTGCTTTCATTTCGTCCATATCATTCTCCTATAATCTCAAGTGGTGCTATTTCTAGTATTAACGTTTTTTTGCCATATTTATCAAAAATAATCTCGCCACAATCGCCGTTATCAACAATTGCCACAATTTGGGATGGATGACTTCTTGCCCAGCCTTGTAGTCAGTTTTTGGATGTCTTAGATTAGAGTTATCTTGGTTTGTGAAAGTTTGCGCTTTTGTGTAACCGCCAATGCTTTTTGTGTAAGATTTTGCCTTTTCAACTGTTTTTGGTTTTTTGGAGCTGTCATAGTCTTTGTAGGCGTTTAGTCCATAGTAACTATTAAGTCCGTCGCGTGGCCTTGTTGGCGAAACTAGGTGTGCTTCTGCCAAAAATCTACTTGGCGTGGTATACGAACGTCTGCCGTGGAGATATCTTGTTTTGACGTGGGACAAATAGAGTTTTTCTTTCGCCCTTGTCATTGCAACATACATAAGTCGGCGTTCTT
>CAYQLL010000112.1:0-3240 GCA_964418405.1 uncultured Christensenella sp.
TTTAATATAAAATATAGTAAAATTGCAAAGATGATAAAATTACAAAAACTTTCATAGAAAAATGTTGAATAGTGCCAAACACCATCAATTTCAACGGAGAGAGGAAACCACATTGCATTAGGGTTGACAACTTCAACGCCGTAGCAACAACCCGCAAAGTAGCACCCTATTCTACCTATTGCCTGCCCTAAAATAAGACAAACAGAGCAAATGTCTGCAACTTTGAGAAAGTTTTTCTTGTGAATTAAGCAATAAAGCACAACCCCAAAACATCCGCCAATAACTCCGCCATAAATTGCCATTCCGCCGTTCCAAATTTCAAAAATCTCTTTGAAAGTGAAAGATGTACTTGAAAAAATAACATAGTATAGCCTTGCACCAATGATTGATAATGGGAGAGCATAGAGTGCAAGTAGATAGATATCTTCAACTTTTAGTCCGCGTTTTTTTGCAATCTTGGCACCAACAAAAATGCCAAGAAGCATACCTATGGCAATAATCAAGCCATACATACTAAAACGAATTCCAAATATATAAAATATATTGTGTGTGTTTGCTAGATTCATATTTGTATTATATAACACGATATACTCATAGGTCAACAAAAAAACAATCTCAATACTTTGAGATTGCTCCTTTCTAACTAGAAGTTATATATATCTTCTGGGTCAATATATCTTGGTTCGTATTTTCTTACAACATAATCTTTGTCTTTGTTATACTTGAACTGATCTGGTTTTTTTAGATACGTACCAAGTGTTTCTACTCTTGTGTCTAGTTCTGATTTGTCCACTATTATTAATTGTGTACCCTTACCGCCAGATTCTTTTGTAAAATGTTTCCTTTTCACCATAATTGGAAAAACTACGTCTGTTATCGCATCATTTTTTTCCAATTCGTTTTTCGCTTCACTAAGTAACATATATTCGCACATTTCCATATTTTCTCCACTATTTGATCTTGCATATGTCTTTTTAACATTACTACCATTGAAGTTTAGCGAAACGGAATAACCATAACTATTTCTATCTTTTTTGCTCACCCTATTCTTGATTGCACTTTCTGATTCTATAAATTTGGCAAACGAAGCACATGTTTCAGAAGTCATACAAGAAATTTGATTTCTTTCATCCACAATATTGTTCCCAATCGTTGACTTATATGCGTATCTGCCAAGATCTGCATTCGATTCAATTTGAGCAGATGTGTCAATGACATTTTGGATATTTTTTTCTTTTCTCCTCAATTTCTTCACATCTTTTTCAGATAAATTGCCATTTTTTATTCTTTCATCGAATATTTCAATTTTTGAACGTGCTCTTTCTGCGCCCTTCGTGTAGCCATTATCTTTTATTGCACCAAAAACATTGTGTCCATTAATTAACCTTTCGTTAACATCCATCAATTCATCGGAAACTACTTTTACATTCACACCGACTGGATTTTTGGATAATTTCGTTTCCAAAAGTTGAGCAGCTTTTTCAGTTTGGCTTTTGAGAAGGCGTTTTTTTATGTTTTGAGTTATCACTGCGACCGTTGTTGCAGTTACAATAAAACCCAAAGCAACAACGCTTGAAGTTAATATAATATCAAAATTCAATGTTGTGGCAGCCATTCCTAAATATAACCCAAGACCGACACCACAAGCGAGTAAAAATACCGCTGCTATAGATAACATCACTTTTGTTCTTCTGCGCATATTTAGCCCTCCTTTTCACATTTCAGTAATATTATAATATCAACGCCAGCTGTTGTCAATACCCCAAATTTTTATTTTGAAGAATATGCAACTAATTAATTTTGCAACTTAACCACATTTTGTCTATGTTAAATTTTTGGCGAATTTCTTTTTGAAAAATATGTACAAGAATGTATCCAAAATCCAAAATAACCCACTCACCTTTGTATATTCCGTCAGTATGATAGCACTCACATTCACTTTTAAGTGTATCTTTTATGGATAAGGCGATATTTTTGGCAGACAAATTGTCTTTAGCGGTGGCAATAATTATGCGTTTGGCGTAATTGCACGCACCTTCTGTGTTATAATATTCTACATTTTTGGCACCAAGTTCACCTAATTTTTTAAGTATTTGCTGTGATATATTTTCAATATCCATAAATATTCTCCATTTTTTATAAGTATATCAATATTTTAGTTGTAAGTCAAATAATATGTTTGTATCGTCAATTTTTGTCAATAATTATTATATGAAAAAAATATATTTATACTATTTTTTTGATGTATTTTTTAGATGTGTCATTGTATTTTTGCTGAGTTTTATTTGGATAAGATATTTTACGCCCTCATTGTTTTTAAGTGTGATTTTGTCAATCACTATGACAAGTGTCATAGAAATTGGTGTACAAATTGTAAAAAGGAGATATCACAAAAGACAAAAAATTAGCCATGACGAAAGACAAAAAATTGAGAATATGACAAATTATTTTGTTTTTTCAAGTAAGGCAAAAGTTGTAGATTTCTTTTTTAGTCTTGCCAAGAGCAAGCATATGACAATAAGAAAAACTAGCTACATCTTGGTTGGGGAAAATGTGCAAAAAGTCGCACTTTTTCCGTGTTTTTTGATTAATGATTTAAGCGAGCAAAATGTTATAGATATTTTTTTGAAAGTGGAAAAAGAAAACATAAAAAAACTGGTTATTTGCACAAAAAGTGTTAGCATTCAAGCACTTAATTTAGCAAAAAAACTCCCACTTGAAACTGTGATTTTAAGTGGCGATGAAACATATTTTGAACTTGTTAAAAAATATAATGTTTTCCCGCCGACCATTCAACTTAAAATACAAAAAAAATATACTTTTCCCGACTTTGTTAGTTCACTACTAAATAAAAGTAGGACAAAGGGATATTTTTATCTTGCGATAGTTATGTTGTTTGGCAGTTTTTTTAGCACATATAAGATATATTATTTGATTATGTCCACATTTTTACTTGTACTTTCATTTGTGTCGTTTTCGAATGTAAAATTCAACCCAAAGAAAAAAAGAGAGATTTTGTGAAAATCTTGAAATCTAACTTTTTTAATTAGATTTTTTTATTAAATATATTTTTCAAGATGTTTTTTATTAAAATACTTTTTTAGCGTTAAAGCCTTTAATGTGACCTTTAAGCTCGGCTAAGAATTGCCCCTTTTCAAAAAGAATATCAAAAAAAGTGAGCAGTCATTCGCCCCGCAAGGGGGCGAAAACCTGACGCTCACTCCTTCTTTTGTGGTTTTT
>CAYQLL010000113.1:0-3192 GCA_964418405.1 uncultured Christensenella sp.
TTATGGCAAGCATTGCCTTGTCCATTTGCTCTTTTGTGTGGGTTGCGGTGTATGATGTGCGAAGTAGTGCATAGCCAACTGGAGTGGCAGGACTTACAACTGGATTGACATACACACCACGCTCAAGCAAAAGTTTGCATGCCAAAAATGCTTTTTCATCTTCATAGACATAAATTGGAATGATTGGTGTTGTGCTATCTATTATTTTTATGCCAAGATTTTTGAGTCCTTGACGCATATAGTTTGAAATGTTTTGCAAGTCTTTAACTCTTTGTGGGTTTTCTTTTAGTAGTCTAAGCGATTCTCTTGCACAAGCGATTGACGCTGGGGTTATGCTCGCACTAAAAATGTATGGTCTTGATGTGTGCTTTACATATTCAACAACACGGCGACTTGCCGCCATATACCCGCCAAGCGACGCAAGACTTTTGCTGAACGTCCCCATAATGATATCAACATCGTTTTCAAGTCCAAAGTGTTCCGCTGTACCTCTACCATGTTCGCCCATAACTCCAAGTCCGTGGGCATCGTCAACCATAACCCTTGCACCATATTTTTTCGCAAGTCTGACAATTTCTGGAAGGTTGCAAATTTCACCGCTCATACTAAACACGCCATCGGTGACAATCAAAATGCCGTAGGATGATGGAATAGTTTTGAGTTTTTCTTCCAAATCTTGCATATTTGAGTGTTCGTATCTTATAAGTTTTGCGTACGAAAGTTTTATTGCGTCATAAATGCTTGCATGGTTTTCCTTGTCACACAAAACTACATCATTTCGCCCAGCAACTGCACTAATAATTCCAAGGTTACTTTGAAAGCCCGTGGAAAAAGTCATACAAGCTTCTTTGTGCAAAAATTCCGCGAGTTCTTGTTCAAGTTTGATATGTATGTCAAGTGTGCCGTTTAGAAATCTTGAACCACTGCACCCTGTTCCGTATTCTTTTAATGCCTCTATCCCCGCCTGTATTACTTTTGGCTCGCTTGTGAAACCAAGATAGTTGTTTGAACCAATCATAATCGTTTGTTTGCCTTCCATATTAACAACTGTGTCTTGACCTGATTTTAGTTCGTGAAAATATGGATAAAGTCCACTCTCCTTTACTGTATCAAATAGTTGTTTTTTCTCAATTTTTTCAAAAATATCCATTTTTTTGCTCCCTTTTTGTGTTTTTTTGAATGTTTTTTCTTTAATTTTTTACAATTTTTGTTTTTAGTACAATTTCCCAACAATGAAATTAATTAGTCTTTGTGGCAAGAATTTTGCAAGCACGCATATGCACTTATAACCAAACCCAACAGTGCAAACTGGTGGTGGATTTTTCCTTTTGGCAACCTTTAGCATAACTTTTGCAACCGAAATTGGACTTTTGCCGTTTTGCTCGTCTTTTTCCATTTTTTTTACGCTGTTTGTTATTTTCTTGCCATAAACTTCGTTTTCAACTTCAGTTTTTATTCTGCTTTGTGTGAAGCCGGTTTTAGTATCGCCGGGGCGGACACAAGTTACTTTTATGTCTTGGCTTTTCAGTTCTTGTGAGAGTGCGAATGAAAAATTTTCCACCGCCGACTTGGTTGCCGAATAGCACGCTTGATAAGGAATTGGCACAACACTTGCAACGCTTGATGTGTTGATTATTTTGCCTTTGGACTGTCTTAGATATGGTATAGCGAGCGAACTTGTGAGAACAACACCTTTGACATTGACATCGAAAATTTTGTCATAGTCTTGCTCGCTTATATACTCAATTGCACCGCTTATGCCCATTCCTGCGTTGTTAATCAAAATGTCAATACGCCCTTCCTTATTATATATATCCAAAAGCACTTCGCTAACTCTTGCCCTGTCCGTTACATCACACGAATAGCAAAAAAACTCGTCACAAACAAATTCTCGCCTTGCGATTCCATAAACTTTATAACCTTTTTGGGCAAACAGTTTGGCGGTACAAAGTCCAATGCCACTGCTTGCACCAGTTATCACAACAACTTTATTTTTCATAGCGATTTTATGATACAAGATTTTTGTTGACTTTGTCAACATAAATTATCCTTTTTTTGTGCAATTTTGCATAAAAAGTAAATTCTTAAAGTAAATTCCACTATTGAATTCACTTTAAGAATTTACACAAATTAAAAAAAATGGCACTACTGCGTGAAATTTGAAAATTCATGGTGTACAATAGGTTAAAGTCAAATAACAAAACCAAAATTTCTTGACAAAGGAGGTGAGAAATTGTACAATGAACAAACAAATACTACAACAAGACTTAGAGAAAGCATCAAAATCTTTACTTGATAGTTTAACTGAACAAGCGGCAACGCAAGAAAAATTTGCAAACGCAGTACAAATAACAAACACAAATACCAGCATATTAAAGACAATGAAGTTTTTGCAATATCACCATGTAGGTTCTTGCAAAACTCCGTGTGCCGATTGTCCGCCACGAGATAAACGCGTGTTTTTGTATGGCGAACATATAAAGCTGCCCGCTCATCCACATTGTGACTGCAAGTACTCAAATGTTGAAATAAAACCTTTGGGCACTATCTCAAAAATGGGTTTACTGTCACCAGATGTTTTCCTAAAAGCACACGGGCGACTACCAGACTATTACATACTAAAAGCAATTGCAAAAGAAGTATATGGCTGGAACAGAAGCAAGAATACGCTATCCGGCAAAGCGCCTAATAAAATGATTGGCGGAGATGTGTATCGTGATGACAATCATATCTTACCCGAAAAAGAAGGCAGAATATGGTATGAATGCGATGTCGACTATGAAAGTGGAACACGTAAAAGTGATAGACTTTATTATTCCAATGATGGTTTAATGTTTTACTCAACTGACCATCTAGAAGGAAATGTAACTATATATCAAATCAAATAAAATAAAAGGAGAAAAATATGAAACAAATAATTTTTAATAAAAACGACTACAAATCATACAAAGATTTTTATCACGATATTTGCATAAAACTTGATAAAGATAGATTCATTGATTGGAATGGAGTGGCTGAAGATTTATCTTATAGAGCAGATATTCTTGACGAATTCTTATGGTATTGCAATGACGATAATGTTGATTATATTTTTATTGGCTTTGATTTAGATAAAATCAACAAACAAAAAACTTATGACGATTATGTATATTCATTGGCATTTGTTGTGTTTAATCGTTTTGCAAAAGAATA
>CAYQLL010000114.1:0-3190 GCA_964418405.1 uncultured Christensenella sp.
AAGGATGTAGGAGTCCACAAGGCTCGCGAGGGTTCAAATCCCTCCTTTTCCGCCAAGGCAAGAGAGATTTGAACCCGCGGGGTTAAATCTCTCTTGTTTGTTTTTTGGGTCTTTTGATAAAATACCAAAGAACATACAAGACCTGCACTGGGACACCAACAAGGAACAAATACCAAATTGGACGATTTACAGTTAAGCAAATTGAGAGAATTATCGTCCAAAGTAGCACCGACTCTAATATAAGATTTATCCACCTTTTGCCCCAAATACACGAAAAGACTAAAAGAACAACAGAACTTGCTGGGATAGCATATATATAGCATAGCCACTTACTTTGAATGTTAGGGAAGAAAATTATCAACGTAACAAATACCAACGTTGCCACAAGCCAAACAAGTCCAGCTGATATGAGGGGAATAAGAATTTTGTTCCTTTTGAAAAAGTTTGATATTTTATATGTTTTATGTTCTGTGGTAAGGTCATTTATGCTTATGCCAAAAATTTTGCATAAATTTATTAAAACATATATATCTGGGATACTTTCACCGTGTTCCCATTTTGACACTGATTTATCTGAAAAATTGACAAGTGATGCAAGCTCACTTTGCGTGAGATTGCATTTTTTTCTATATTCACAAATGTTTTTTGCGATAATTAAATTTAATTCTTCCATAATTAAAGAATAGTACAATTTCTTAAATTTGTCAATTAAATCTAGTATATCTACTGTAAGTAGAATGTCGAATTTTATATCTACTGCGGACAAATTAAAGTGTAGAGAAAAGTTAAATAATAATAGGTAGTAAAAAAATTTGAAATATCATAAAGTAAAATTGCGAAAGGGAGGGCATATGAAAATAGCAATTTCAGCGGAAAGCGCAATAGATATGTCAAAACAATTATTGGAAATGTTTGATATCCACACTATACCATTCACGGTTTGTTTAGATGAGAAAACTTTTCTTGACGGGGAAATAGAAAACGAACAGTTATTTGAGTTTTTTGATACGACAAAAAGGTTGCCAAAAACAAGCGCAGTCAATCAAGAACAATACAAAAATCACTTTGAAAATTTGCTAAAAGACTATGATGCGGTTATACATTTTTCTCTTTCAAGCAAAATTAGCAGTGCTTGTAATAATGCACAAGCAGTGGCGAGTGAGATGAAAAATGTTTATGTTATTGACACTTTGCTTTTGTCTTCAGGAATTGGTCTTTTGGCAATCAAGGCGAGCGAAATGGTGAAAAACAATTTTGATGTGAAAGAAATTGTGTATAAGTGTGAGCAACAAAAGTTACTTGTGAAAGTAAGTTTGATTGTAAACAAACTAAATTACATTGTAAAAGGCGGGCGCTGTAGTGCACTCGCGTGTTTTGGGGCGAACCTACTTTCAATAAAACCACAAATTTTGGTTGAGAATGGAAAGACAAAACTTGGCAAAAAATTTATTGGTAATATGGAAAATTGCGCAAAAAAATATTGTGAGGATATATTAAAAACTTCAAAAAGTATAAATAAAAAATATGTATTTTTAAGTTACACAACAATTCAAGAAAAAACCAAGGACGCCGTTTTGGATATACTAAAAAGCAAAGGTTTCGAAAACATATACTGCACAGTGGCAAGTTCAACAATAGCGTGTCACACAGGCCCTGAGGCGCTTGGTGTAATCTTTATGGAGGAATAAAAATGATACCAAAAAATTGTAAAATAACTTTATTTGGCGATTCAATTTCGAAAGGGATTGTGTACGAAGATAATGAACTAAAAAAACTTAGTGAAAGTGCAACAAAACTTGTGGCACAGCATTTTGGAATAACGATTGAAAATTTGTCGTTTTATGGTCAAACACTAAAAAGACTTGTACAAAAAGGAACAATTGACCATTATTTATCAGATATAGATGAAAAAGATAATAATATTGCAGTTATTTCGCTAGGAGGTAATGATAGCGACTATGATTGGAAAGAAGTTGCTTTAAGTCCAAAGGTTGACCATATGCCAAAAACACCGCCCAAAGAGTTTGAAAAATACCTAACTGACACAATCAAAAAGATGAAACAAAAGAAAATTGAAGTGATAATAACCAATATACCACCAATAAATAGTAAAAGATATTTTGAAAATGTTATATCAAAACTCGCTGATAAGGATAAAGTTCTTGAATTTTTGGGCGGAGATATTGAAAATATTTATCGTCATCAAGAACTTTTCAATCTAATTATTACAAAATGTGCGATTCAAAACAATTGCACACTGCTTGATATTCGCCAAGACTTACTTTGGGACAAGTCATGCCTAGACAAAATTTGCGATGATGGAATACATCCAAACAGGCAAGGGCATGTTGAAATAGCAAATTCAATAATTGTACAACTTGAAAAACTAATTCGCTGATATAATAAAAAATGCAAGATCCAAATTTGACAATCTTGCATTTTTTGTATAACTATTGGCTTTGGGACTGTTCTTTAAGGATAGTTAGTACATGTTGTTGCCCTATCTTATTATAAATAACAACGTTATATATTTTCCCATATACCGATGAGCGTTTTACATTGTATATACCAAAGTCTTTGCCAAGTTCGGTCGCGATTGTGCGTATTGCACCATCTTTGCCTCGCGACTTTTCCAAAACACCCTTTTGAATTAAAAGTTCAGTTATGTAATTGAATTTTAATTTTTTAAGATTTGGATACATGGTCGCAATTTTGTTAATTAAACTTGTTAAATTCATCTCGTCTTCATATTCAAAATGTTCCATAATATCCCGCGGACAAACAAATTCTGCCACACTTGATTTTCTTACAGTAATATTTTCCAAAATATCGCACACACTGTAAAGTGCTCTCACAATATTCGTGTCATTTAGAATACTATCGTTTTCGCATTTTTCACCAGTGAAATAATTAACACCATTTGCCAGTGCTTTTAGTATTTGTCTTTCTTCTTCAAACATAAATCGTTCCTTTTTTCTCAATCAATAAAATTGTATATTAAATTCACAAAAAAGTAAACAAAAATATAAAAAAACATAAATAATGTAAAAATACCCCCGGTTTGTTGGTTTTATTTGTTTATTTTCTAAATACAATTGACTATTTGTCGCAAAGATTGTGCAAATTTTACGACAGAATTTTTTACTGGATATGTAGGGTAAAAAGAGTGCCATATAAAGCACTCATTAAA
>CAYQLL010000115.1:0-3160 GCA_964418405.1 uncultured Christensenella sp.
TTTGAATAATATATCCGTTGTTTAACCAACATCTTCCAATTGTATTATGTTTCTTTGATGTCCAATATGAACTTGACTTATACGCAGAAGAACAAAGTTTTTTTCCTATAATTAACTCAATTTGTTCAAAAGATAAAGTTATATGAGATTTTTCTTCTTTTAAGAAAAACTCATTTAATAAATCAAATGAATTGCCCTTATTATCTGTTTTATTCTTATACTCACTTAAATCGTTTAGTAGTGTTAGAACTTTATCTTTTGTCAACAACTCAACATATTCGCCATAAATTTGTTCCAAATCTGAACCAATGCAACATTCGTGAACTAATGCAGTGTTGTTTATTGTTGCTGGTTTGCTTTGATTTATTGTAACCGTTATTCTTGGTTGATCTGGCAACATTTCTCTACCACAGTAATAGCATTTTCCATTTTGTCTAAGCCAAATTGATTTATACTTGCCTGTAACATTTTGTAATGCACGAGCATTTTCTCTATCTAAAAAATACTCTGGATCTAGGTATGGATTAACACTTGTTTTTATTTTTTTATGTCTTATTAGAAAAACATCTTCTAGTTGCATAAGTTGTATATTTGTATGTGAAGGAACAGCATAAATATGTTTATTACCAACTTTAATCCAATACTTTGAAATAACTTTTTTACGTGGTAGTTTGGGGTGTTTTCTTTCACATTCTTCAAGAAGTAGAGCATTTAGTGCTATATCTATATGTCTGAATGCTTGTGAAGAATCTGTCACTTTGTGATAAGTGGCAAAGCCATTTAATTTCTTGTTAAGTGCTTCAATTAAAGATTTTTGAGAACCTTTATAATCCTGCACCATTTCTTTTAGTTCATTTTCAAACCTAGCAATCGCATATTCAGATGGGGTGCTAATAATTGCATCATTTACTTTTTGATAATGTCTTGCAAGGAAATCAAACCCATCCGTAACTTTGGTTATGTAAGTCTTTTCCATTGATAGTTTTAGTCCTCTTGGTTGCAAAAACGATGTTATAATATCGCAAAACTTGTTGCAATCTTGTTCTGTTCTACCAAACAACACTATATCATCGGCAAACCTTATCATATTACCATTTGCATAATCAACAACTCTATTTTCGCCATAAAAATTGTTATATATGTATTCTTGTAAACCATCAAGCACCATATTACCTAGAATTGGAGATATGCTTGTCCCTAACGATATACCTTCTTCAGTGGGGAATAAACTACTTTCAAGAACAAATCCTGCTTTCAAAAATTCTTCTAGCACTCGCTTTTTCATTGGAATTTTAGCAAGCAACCATTCATGGCAAATTGTGTTATAGTATGATTTTACATCAGCAAGTAAAACATATTCTGGTGCATTTTCTTCACTTAAACTTTTCATTATATATTCGTGAACATCTTGTAATGACCTACCTTTTCTAAACGCAAAAGACTTTCTATCTCCACTTGCTTCGGCAACGGGATCAATAATATATGAGTATAAAACTTGCATTGCCCGGTCATACATCGTTGGAATATTTATTTTCCTTTCTTTTGTATTATGTTTTGATTTTATCACAATTTGCCTAAATGGTTGTGCTTTATAGTTATATGAACTAAGCAAAAGAGCGGCTCTCATTTTTTCGCTTGCCGTTTTCCATTTTACACCGTCAATTCCCGGTGTCGGGTCGCTATTTGTAACTTTTCTAACTGCCAAAGCACGAGACGAAAGGGCTCTTTCAATCCGTTTTTGCAAATCTTCAACTCTTTCTTTATTTTTTATAAATACTGCTTTTGTCAATTTTTGTTGAGAGTCTAAAAGTTCTTCTTCAAAACTTACCCAATCAATTTTATTCCATTCTTCAGCAAGTTCATCATCAGTCATTTTATCAACACCAATTTTAACACTATCAATGTTTATTGCAATGGGGCAGTGGTCTGAACCTAGATATTGGTCTAAATATTTTGAATAAACAACATAGTCTGCAATTTTTTCTTCAACTAAGATATAATCAATTCTCCACCCTAGATTTTTAGCTCTATTGCTTTGCCTATTAGACCACCAAGAATACACAACTTCTTCTGGGTTCATTTTTCTATAAATATCAACAAGTCCACAATCTAGTAGCTCTTCAAAATTGCTTCTTTCTTCACTTGTAAAACCAAATTTTCGTCCTTCAGTCCGTTCATTACCTACATAAACATCAATATCCTTATGAGCAACATTAAAATCTCCACACAAAATAACTGGTTTATTTTCTTGTAGTGTTTGAATAAAATTCCTAAATTCAATATCAAATTTATCTCTATAAACCGTCCTTGCTAAACTGTTTTGCGAATTTGGAACATAAACATTTACAACGTAAAAGTTTTTATATTCAACAGTAATAACACGACCTTCTTTGTCAAATTCTTCTATGTCTATACCATATTTAACACTTAGTGGATTCAATCTACTAAAAATAGCAGTCCCAGAATATCCTTTTCGCTTGGCACAAAAATAATAGAAATGATAAGGTATATGTTTGATTTCCAAAGGTTCATTTAGTTTTGTTTCTTGTAAACAAACAACATCAGCCTTGATGTCCTTAATTGTTTCAACAAACCCTTTTTCTAAACATGCCTTTAATCCATTTACATTCCAAGTTGCTATTTTCATAAAAACCCCTTTTTCTTACGGTTCAATTATAATAATTTTCAAATTTTGTTTTTTTGCATAATTTATTGTAGATTTTGTCCCTCCATTTTGTCCCGAAAATAATGCAATTAGCAATGATGAGTTGTTAATCATATATCTATTCCTTTCAAGCATACATTCTGGACCAATATATGTATCATAAATACATCGAACACAATCTAACTTTGGTAGCAACTTTCTATATCTTTTTTGCTCACTATTTGGCCATTTGCTATCTTGATTTTTACAAGGTAAAGCACCAATTAGTTTGATGTGTTTATATTTTTTCTTTAATTCCAAAACAGTTTCAGCACAAATCATATCAAAACCAAGAGCCATACCTGTGATGAAAGTGTTATAACCATCTTTAATTGCATCAATCAGCCCCTTTTTTAGTTGCTTTTTCATTATAACACAACTTTTGTCTTTCTCGTTAAATTTCCAAGGCAATTTTTGTGGTCTATGACCTGTAAAACAAGCAGTATGATTTCTAAT
>CAYQLL010000116.1:0-3098 GCA_964418405.1 uncultured Christensenella sp.
CATCGGATTATCTGACATCTTCAGATAAGAATGTTCTTAGCTCCGGACTTAGCATTGATGTAGTCAAGAATGCTGAAGCTGATGATGGATACTTTGCAACATATGAGATTCATCAAGGTGGTACAAAAGTAGGAACGAGCATCAATGTTCCTAAGGACTTTCTTGTAAAATCCGGTGAGCTCAAAGTCTGCAAAGAAGACAATGTTCCAGAAGGCTTTAAAGTTGATGAGAAGTTCATCGACTTCACAGTCAATGCTAAAGCTGGCAAAGATGAAGAGTCGCACATCTACATCAATGTCAATGACCTTGTTGATGTATATGATGGAGCAAGCACTGATTCAGTGACAGTTCAGATTGAAGACAATAAAGTCTCTGCATTCATAAACAACAAGGGAATCGACAAAGACATGCTAGCTGAAGATGTGTCAGCATTCATCTCAAGCTAGTATGATGATGCAGTCGAGTATGCAGACAAGAAGATTGGAAGTCTGTCAGTTGACGACTTCATTGGATCCGTCAGCAAGACTGTCTCGAGAGTGTCTGAAGCCTCTGGAATTGTAAGTGTTGAATTCAATGATATATCTATTGCATAGAGCTAGGTAGCAGGATTGTCTGACAAGTTCGATGAATATTGGAAGAAGAATGAAACGTCTTCTGCATCAGAGATATCGTCTAAGTTTGATACACTTTCAACATATTCTCAAGTCTCCGCTTAGCTAACTAATGATGGATATGCACTTAGCATTGATGTCAACAATGAAATCACATCTTTGTCATCAAAGATGATTGCAAATGACAAAACATTGAGTGATGCTATATCTAGCAAGATCAAAGTTGGAACATACAAAGATGGCAAGTACAACTTTGCTTCTAGTGCCTTGTCAATTGCATAGATAAATGGAGACGACTACTATGAATTGATAAAAGCTTCTTCAGTTGATCCTAAGATCATCTATGTAGTCTCAGATGATGTTCTAAATGCATATGATCGCAAAGTGACAAATGTGGAAGATCCTGAAGATGATAGAGATGCAGTCAACAAGTAGTATGCATTGTCTGCTATTGCCGATGCGCTGACGGCTTACTACAAGAAAGAAGAAGTGCAGACTATCTCTTCTAACATAGTCAACATTGACAAAGTAGCAGTTTCATGTGAAGAAACTCCGGCTGAAGGATATGCCTCTACATACAAGCTCTACTAGAATGGAGTGCAAGTTGGATGTGACATAAACATTCCAAAAGACTTTTTAGTCAAGTCCGGCAAGATATTGACTTGCACTGAAGCTAGCAAGCCAATTGCAGACCTTCAGATTGGAGACAAGTATCTCGACTTTGTAGTGAATGCGAAAGACTCTAGCTCAACTGATGAGCATATCTACATAAAAGTCCAAGATCTAGTTGACATCTATGTCGGTACATCAACGAGCTCGATTGAGACTAAAGTTGGAGATGACAACACTATCTCCGCTATTGTTATTGACAAAGGCATTACTAAAGCAATGCTTTCAGATGATGTCACTTCATTTGTCACCGATCAATGTCTTTCAGCAAAGAACTATGCTGACGACAAGATAACAAGTCTCAAGATAGCAGCATTAAGCTGTGATGCAGACTAGACTATTGATTAGATTACTGAGACTTCAGGTATAGTTGGAGCTACATTCAAGAAGATCTAGATTGCATAGAGTCAGGTTGTTGATCTCGAAACTAAGTTCAATGACTACTATACAAGTTCATAGACTTCGTCTGCAATCTAGCTTGCTACAGAGTTCAATTCACTTTCAATTCCTGACTTAGTTGGAGCTAAAGGAAAGACTCCTACTAAGATCATTGAAAAAGATGGCATTGTAAGTGCACAATATGAAGACATTCAGATCTCAACGTCTCAAGTCAATGGTCTTTCAGATGCATACTATCTGAAGTCTCAGACTTCATCGGCTACAGACATTGCTAATGAATTCAACAAGCTTTCAACTTATGTTGAAGTCAAGAATGCACTTAGTGGAGACGGCTATGCATTAAGTTCAGACATTAGTGCACATCTTAACAGCAAGTCTAATCCACATGAGGTAAAAGCCGACTAGCTGTCTGTATATCTTAGTTCAGAGACGTCATCAAATGTTCAACTTTCAACTGCATTCAAGCAACAAACTGATGCACTTGAAAACATTGTAAGCAGCCTATGGCAGAATCTGTCTGTATATGCTTATGAAGTCACCAAAGATGAAGATGGAAAAGAGATGATAAGTCTCAAGACTGCTACCTAGATGACATCTAGAGACTTAGCAGAGTCAATTCTTCATGTAGCAACATTTCTCAGTTCTACATGGACAATAATGCAAGAGAGTCATAAGTAAGAAAGACTAAGCTTAGGTCATCTAATGCGTAGCACATTAAAAAGGAAGCTCAATTGAGCTTCCTTTTTTCATTACTTTTTTCATATGCTTATAGAGTAAATAGATTAAAAATTTAAGCTAGAAAGACACAAGCAATGTTGAACTTGAAAAGCATTTATGATGAGATGATCTTGACTGAAAGCAAAGCAAGTAAGCATCTTTATGAAAGTAGTGATGTGACATTTGCAGATATTCGAGACATAATGACTGACATATTCTCTAATGGAGGAACTGTCTTGCAAAAGAAAGTCCCAGGAATAAGCTTGCTCATCACATACAAAGATGGAGAGTTCTGCATAGCTACAGATCTAAAGACACTCGACAAGCCTTGCTGCTATGGCAATCTTTCGGACAAATGCTGTGATGCTGGAAAAGAAGTCAAAGTTGCATTCATGAACACAGTCAAAGACTTAGTAGATGCATTGAAGACGCTTGATCCAGTTCTCTTGAACAAGTATTTTGCCAATGGCTAGAACTTCATGGATTGCTAGCTTGTGTATCCACCTGAAGAGTGCTGTGGCAGTTATGGCAACAAGTGCTTCATGAACTTCAACAAGCTGAAGTGTTATGACAAGAACTTCAAAGAAGTAGGTGAAGACGCTGACTCAGCTAAAGAGCTTTTTGATGTTCTGAAAAGCAATTCTGCCCTTTGCCAAGAAGTGTCAGAGATATCTGATCTCTGCATAGCTAAGCTTCGTGGAT
>CAYQLL010000117.1:0-3082 GCA_964418405.1 uncultured Christensenella sp.
GAAAATACACTCACTTCGCTCGTGTGCTTTCAGACAAAACTTCCGATAATATAAATACATAAAAAGTGCAATATGATAAAGGATAAAAAAGAAAATGAAGCAAAGAAAGTTTGAGTTAGTTTCAAAATTTAAGCCAAATGGCGATCAGCAAAGTGCAATAGACAAACTTTGCGAGAATTTTTCTGATGGAATAAAAGAACAAATTTTGCTTGGAGTAACAGGCAGTGGGAAAACTTTTACAATGGCTAATGTCATTGCAAAACTAAACAAACCAACGCTTGTTATCGCCCACAATAAAACGCTTGCCGCCCAACTTTGCAACGAGTTTCGTGAGTTTTTCCCAAACAATAGAGTTGAATATTTTGTTTCTTATTATGACTACTATCAACCCGAAGCATATATCGTTTCTAGCGACACATACATTGAAAAAGATATGTCCATAAATGATGAGATTGACAAACTTCGAAACAGTGCCACCGCTTCGCTTATGGAGCGAAGTGACACAATTGTCGTTGCTTCAGTTTCGTGTATTTATGGCTTGGGCTGTCCAGAAGAGTACCTAAGAATGCAAGTTCCCATTCGCCAAGGCGATAAGATTTCTCGCGATGAAATAATAAGGCGACTTGTTGAAATTCAGTACACAAGAAACGATATAGATTTTCGCCGTTCTACATTTAGAGCAAAAGGCGATATTTTGGATATTTTCCCCGCAAGTTATAGCGAACACGCCATTCGTATTGAGTTTTTTGGCGATGAAGTGGATAGAATAACTGAGTTTGATGTTGTTTCGGGCAATACTACATGTGAACTAAAACATGTTGTAATTTTCCCCGCCACGCACTATGCGGTTGGTAGCGAAAAACTAAAACATGCACTTCAAAATATTGCAAACGATAGAGATGAAATGGTAAAATATTTTGAAAGTAACAACAAACTTATTGAAGCACAAAGAATAAAGGAACGTGTTAGTTATGACATTGAAATGATGCGTGAGATTGGTTATTGTAGTGGCATTGAAAACTATTCAAGGTATTTTGACGGTAGAAATGAAGGCGAGCCACCGTTTACCTTACTTGACTATTTTCCAAAGGGGTTTATAACCTTTATTGATGAAAGTCATATGACTATTCCGCAAATAAAGGCGATGT
Organism: uncultured Christensenella sp.; assembly: GCA_964418405.1. GTDB lineage: Bacteria > Bacillota > Clostridia > Christensenellales > UBA1242 > UBA5893. Next base: position 1,149 of record CAYQLL010000117.1, read on the forward strand.
ATAACGGCGACAAGGCAAGAAAACAAAGTTTGGTTGAGTATGGTTTTCGACTTCCATCTGCCTATGACAATAGACCACTGACATTTGACGAATTCCAAACAAGACTAAATCAAGTGACATATGTTTCAGCGACTCCAGGTGTGTACGAAAAATCGGTCACAAACGATATTGTGGAACAACTTATTCGTCCCACAGGGCTTATTGATCCAAGTGTTGAGATTCGTCCAACGGCTGGGCAAATTGAAAATCTTATTGATGAAATAAAAGTTACAATAAAAAAAGATAGACGTGTTTTGATAACAACTCTCACAAAAAAAATGGCGGAAGACTTGACTCAATTTTTAAGCGAGAGAAAACTAAAGGTTAAATATCTTCATAGTGAGATTGACACAATGGAGCGAATTGAAATTCTCAATGGACTAAGAAGTGGCGAATTTGATGTTCTTGTTGGCATAAATCTTCTCAGAGAAGGACTTGACCTCCCAGAAGTTGAACTTGTGTGTATTTTGGATGCAGACAAAGAAGGTTTTTTGAGAAGCGAAAGCGCGCTCATTCAAACAATAGGCAGGGCATCAAGAAACTGTGAAGGTAGGGTAATTATGTATGCCGATACGATAACCGAAAGTATGCAACACGCAATTGACGAAACAAACAGAAGAAGAAAAATACAAAGCGAGTATAATAGAAAGCATAATATAACCCCAAAAACTATAATCAAACCAATAAAAAATACTTTAGAGATAACACAAAAAGCAAAGCCACCATCTCGCTCGAAACAAGAAGTGACAAGCGAAATTGAAAGATTGAAAGGACTTATGCAAGTTGCATCCAAACAACTTGACTTTGAAACCGCAATCAAACTTCGTGACGAAATAAATAAACTTAGAAAATTAAAAGATATTGATTAATAAAATAATAAAAAACGGTAAAAAATACAATAAATTACATTATTTTTTGCAATTTATTGTATTGTTTATTTATTTTTCCGTTACAATATAATTTTTTTCTTGATTTATTTTATCGGCATTTTCAATTTCATTTTCCACAACAAATTTTGCTCTAACTCTCGCTTCGATACAAAGTTTATATGGCTCATAACAATCGCAACTAGTCAATATATCCACTTCAAATAAATCGACCAAACTTGCATTTTGATATAAACTCTTTGCTTTTTGTTTTGCATCTTCTTTTGCAAGCATAAGTGCATTGTTGTAACACTCTGTTTTGTTTTTAAGTTGATAGGTTATTCCATAGTAACTAATATTAGAATAGTCGCCTAATATTTCAACAAACTTGTCAACGCAGTCAAGACAAGACGATGATATACATAAATCTACGCTGTAAAAATAACTTGCAACACTGGCATTCATAGCGGGATAGCACGAAGAGTATTTGATAACCAAATTTGCGCCACTGTCAATCTCTTTAACTTTGGCAGTCAGTTCGTCAATAATTTTGTTATTGTTCTCTTGGCACAAAGCAAAACTTTCACAAGCGTTTTGCAAACAAAAGTTTATCTCCATTTGGTCGCAACTTGCTTCGCATTTTCCATAACCTAAAACCGATGCAAAAATATTCCCACTCTCTGCCAACACCTTTATGCTATTTATATTCACTACACAAGAAAATACAAAAACACATAAAATTAAACTAAAAAATATTATTTTTTTGAATTTTTTCACAATTTTTATCCCCTTTGTCAATATTTTGTGAAATATAAAAAAATTTATGTAAATAATTTTATAAAGCATTACTAATTTAATATTGATAAGTAATTAAAAATAAAAACTACTATATTATTGAAAAATTATCATAAATAGTCTACAAAAAATATTTTCAAAATTTGCTTGCAATTTATCTAAACATTTGTTATCATATAAAAGTCCAAATTATGGAAAGTTGGCTGAGCGGTCGAAAGCGGCGGTCTTGAAAAC
>CAYQLL010000118.1:0-3072 GCA_964418405.1 uncultured Christensenella sp.
AAAATAATACACAAAACTAAGATAATTATCATATTTCACCACTTGACAATGCGAGCAAATTTTTCATTAAATATCCCTTCAAAAGTCCCTGGCCCTTCCCTTTTGGAAAGCACAACATATCTTTCAAAAAAGTTATGCGGAAGTCTTTCAAAAAACTTTTTATTCTTTACATCTTCAAGACTTGAGGCGTGAATTGATGCAAGCACTTTTACCCCACAATTCATTGCATCAATTAGGCAATTGTAATCATCCAAACTCCCAATTTCGTCTGTCACAATCAAATTCGGATTCATTGACCTAAGACATTTTGCAAAGCCGTCTTTTTTTGATGTGTAACTTATCACATCACAAAAATTGCCTATATCCAGTTTGCTATTCTCTCCGCCAGCAATCTCACCACGCTCATCTATCACAGAAATATTCAAACAATAGTTATGCAAAGAAATTTGATACAAAAAATCTCTAATAAAAGTCGTTTTCCCGCCACCTGGTGGAGATATAATAAGGGTATTAAATATTCCGCTCTTATCCACAATATCGTCAAAAGCACAAAGCGAAAAATTTTTGACTTGGTGCGGAATTCTTATATTAAGACTACTCCACGCAATAATTGTTTTTATTTTGTCGTTTTCAGTGACAACATTTCCACATATACCAATTCTTATGCCATCTTCAAGCATAATAAAGCCCTGCTTAATTTGTTCATTGACGGCATAAATAGAATAATCGCTTGCCTTGTACACAATTTCATTAATATCTTCTTGTGTGCAAGTAATTGCATCGTTTACATTATAGCAAAGTCCTTCACTTGACAAATAATATGGTTGTCCACCAACAAAAATCACAATAGGTTTGTTTCGCCTTAACCTAATTTCTGTGATATTTTTTAGTGATAATTTTTGTCTAAAAATATTTGCTAGGTTGTTTGTTAAAATATTTATTAGCACATTTGCCTCCACAAATATGTATACTAAAAAATTTATGGAGTATAACAAAATTGCAAAAAAAAATATGCAATACAATAAAGTATTACATATTTCGACATTAGTCTAAAATTATTATTTGACTCTTTCCATATATGACCCGTCTCTTGTGTCAACTCTGATTTTTTCGCCGTTGTTAACAAAGAGTGGGACATTTATGATATAACCTGTTTCAAGTGTTGCTGGCTTGTAACTAGATTTTGTTGTGTCACCTTGAACACCCGGCTCACAATCTGTAATTGTAAGTTCAACGAATGTTGGTGGAACAACTGAAAATACATTGCCCTTATAACTTTGAATTGTTGCCATCATATTTTCAGTCATAAAGTTCATTGCGTCTTGCACTTGTGACTTGTTTAGTGGCATTTGGTCATATGTTTCCATATCCATAAAATAGTACAAATCACCTTCATTGTAAAGATATTGCATTTCCTTTCTTTCAATAACTGCAACTTGGAATTTGTCGGTTGGGTTGAATGTTCTTTCCAAAACTTGTCCTGTTACAACATTTTTAATTTTTGTTCTTACAAATGGAGAACCTTTTCCTGGTTTTACATGCAAAAACTCTACTACAACATATACGTTGCCTTCCATTTCAAAGGTTACACCTTTTCTAAATTCACCTGCTGTGATCATAATTTCTCCTTATTTTATTAAATCTTTGTTATTATAGCATACAATAGAGATATTTTTCAACTATTTTTTAGTGTCCATAATACAATTTATAACTTTTTTTATCAAAAATCCTTAATTTTTTTATACTTTCCATAAGTTCATGAAAATTCCCGTCATAAAAATCGTATCTTCCATAGCCATGTTCGAAAATAGTGTCCCCACAAAAAACATTATTTTTATAAACATACACCACACTGCCTTTGCTATGCCCCGGTGTGTAAATTACATCAAACTCAAAATCGCCAACAACCAACTCGCCTTCATCAATTAAAAAGTCCGCATGATAATAATCAAAAGGTTGATTTGCAATGTACGACAAATTGTTGTCCGTGTAAAGTTTATCCGCATCTAACTTATGAATGTAAATTTTTACACCTAATTTTTGTAGTTCGTATCCACTTTTTGCATGGTCAAAATGCCCATGCGTCAACAAAACGCCTTGAATAATAATTTTGTTATCTTTTACATATTCCATAATTTGCTCAAAAGCATATCCAGGGTCAATTATCACACAATTATTGTTTTCTTGGATAATATAGCAATTTTCTTGCACCACTCCATTAGTTATTTTTGTTATCATTGCACACCCTATCGTATATATTTTTCATAATTAAACTATCCGTCATCATTCTACTTTTGGACTCCGATATAATTGTTGGCGTAAAACCCATATCTTTAATTACCCTTGCAAGCGGTTTAAACTCGGGACCATAAACTTCATCGTCAAAATCAAGGTGTCTTATCTCGCCTTTTGCTCCATACTCTATTTTTGAAAAGTGTATATGACAAGTTTTTGCTCTTTCGCCAAGCTTTTGATAGGCAAGGTCTAGTATTTTTTTGTAATCTTCATAAGTTTTAAGCGAGCCACCAGTAAGTGCATTTATATGCCCAAAATCAAAAGTTGGCACCAAGCACTCATCAAGTGTGCATAGGTCAATAATTTCTTCATACGTCCCAATTTGTTGTGGCTTTCCCATAGTTTCAGGGCAAATTCTTATGCCGGTCCCAAACAAATCTTTTTCTTTTAAGATGTCAATCACTCGTTTAAGATTTTTCTTTATAAGTTCAAGTGCAGTTTTTCGGTCAAGTTTACCACAACTACCAAGATGAACAACATAATCAGTTCCGCCAAGTTCGCTTAGTAGTTCAAGTCCACGCTCAAAATACCAGAATGATTTTTGTATCATCTCTTCATTTGGATTTGCAAGATTTATGTAATATGGAGCGTGTGCTGAGATTAAAACATTATATTTTCTGCCTTCTTCTCCAATCTTTTTCGCAGTTTCATCTCCCATAATAAAACCACGCCCAAAAGACACTTCATAGGCAGAAAGTCCCTTTTCCCTAACCCACTTTGGTCCTTCGAATGAATGTTTATGTTTCTCATTATAGAATGTATCTTCGTTTCCAGATG
>CAYQLL010000119.1:0-3047 GCA_964418405.1 uncultured Christensenella sp.
TGTTTGAATAATTCGTATTCGCGTTTTTGTTGTATGTAGGACGAAATAAAGGCATAGGAAAAATATATTGTAAACAAAAGTACAATAAAGTATATTACAAAAAAGAGAAACTTTTTATCTTTTGCTATCATATATCTCCTCCCTTAGTTTTTTATTTTGTATCAAACCAAGTTTTGCCATTGTGAATATCAACAATGAGTGGGATGCTTAGTGTGGCAATGTTTTCCATACAATCTTTGAGAATAGTTTTAATGGTAGTAATCTCTTCTTTTGGAGCGTCAATTATGAGTTCGTCATGTATTTGCAGTATAAGTTTAGCACACAAGTTCTGTTTTTGCAAACATTTTGAAACTTCTATCATCGCAAGTTTAATTATATCACTTGCACTACCTTGAATTGGTGCATTCATTGCAACACGCTCTCCAAAAGAACGAATGTTGAAGTTTGAAGAACTTAGTTCCCCAATATGACGAATTCTACCATACATAGTTTTGCTGTAGCCGTTTTGTCTGGCAAATTGTACACTGTTTTGCATATACTCTTTTACTTTTGGAAATTCTAAAAAATATCTATCAATAAACATTTGGGCTTTTGTAGGCGAAACATTTATTTGATTGCTAAGTCCAAAGGCACTTATACCATACACAATACCAAAGTTGACGGCTTTGGCGGTTTGTCGTTGCTCGGACGTAATGTTTTCGTATGGAATACCAAAAATTTTGGAAGCAGTTGCACGATGAATATCCTTGCCACTTTTGTAGGCATTAACCAGATGTTCGTCTTGGCTTAGGTGGGCAAGAATTCTTAGTTCGATTTGATTATAGTCAGCAGAAATAAGTTCGCCACCGTCAAATCGGGAGATAAACATTTTTCTTAGGTTCTTGCCTTCACTGTCACGCACAGGAATGTTTTGGAGATTTGGTTCGCTTGACGAAAGTCTACCTGTTGATGTTAATGTTTGATTGAAAACTGTGTGAATAACATTCCCGTTTTGTGCAATCAACTTTTGATAAACTTCAACATATGTGCTAAGTAATTTTTGTATTTTGCGATAGCGAATTATTAGCGGAACAATGTCGTGTTGATATTGAATAGATGTCAAAACATCAATGTCTGTTTTGTGTTTTTTGTTGCCTTTGTCGCTTAGACTAAGTTCATCAAACAAAACTTCGGCAACTTGTTTTGGCGACTTTATATTAAACTCTTTGCCCGCAAAATTATATATGTTTTGGGTTAAGTCATTCAGTTCTTCTGTGTATTGTTTTGACAAAGTACATAGCACTTTTTCATCAAGATAAAAACCATTGTTTTCCATTCCAAACAAAACATCACAAAGTGGAAGTTCAATGCTACTATACACAAAATCTAGACCGCTTGAAGTGAGCTGGTTTTGCATTTCCCTTTTTTTCGTTGGATATTCATAAACATCAAAAGTTTCGCTATTTTTTGTTCCAGCGTTTAATAAATACGATGCAAGTTCAATATCAAAAATATCGCCTTTTATTTGTATTTTTTTATCAAATAAATACAAATGTGCTTTTTTATTATATATTATTTTATTTATTTTTTCATTTATTAAAATATTATTAATTAATTCAAAAAAATTATCAAAATTAATTAATGAAAATAAATTTTGTTGGGCTGACACAAAGTATTCATCGCCATTGTTTATACAAAAATGGAAGTCATTTAGAAAATTAAAAGAAAATGTTTTTATTTCTTGATTTAATATATTTTTTAATTCATTTATTTCTTTTATTTCAATTATTTTTTTTGTTTTTTTTATAACTTTTTCTTGTTTTTTTATATTAAATAATTCTTCGCGTTTTAGTAGTGACTTAAACTCATATTTCTCAAAAAATTGTTTTACATTTTCATCAAAAGGAAAGTTATATGTAAAATTATTTTTATCGGTATTAATTTTGCAATCTGTTTTTATTGTTGCCAAGCGATAACTTAGGCAAGCTGAGTCTTTGCCAATTTCTAATTTTTCGTGGAGTTTGCCACCTATCTCATCAATATGAGCGTAAACACCATCAAGATTTTGATATTTTTGAATAAGTGATAGTGCCGTTTTTTCGCCAATACCTGCCACACCCGGGATATTGTCGCTTGCATCACCCATAAGTGATTTTAGGTCAACAATTTGACTTGGTGTTACTCCATATAGAGTTTGAATATTATTTTCATCAACTTTTTGAACATCTGTTATGCCTTTTTTGGTGAGCCAAACTTGAGTGTTTGAGTCAATTAGTTGCAACAAATCTCTATCCCCAGACAAAATAATGTTTTGACACGACGAGTGTTTTGCGATTGTACCGATAATATCATCCGCCTCAATGCCGTCTTCTTCAAAATATTTTATACCCATCGTACTTAAAAGTTGTTTTAGAAGCGGAAATTGTGACCTAAGTTCGATTGGTGTTTCTTTTCGAGTACCTTTATAGTCCTTGAACATATCCGTCCTAAATGTGTGTCTTGAATGGTCAAAGGCAACTGCAATATAGTTTGGAGATTGCTCCAAAATAAACTTTACAAGAATGTTTGTGAACCCATAAACAGCGTTCGAAAACTCGCCACTTGAGTTTGATAAAAGTGGCAGTGCGTAAAACGCACGATTTGCTAAACTATTTCCATCTATTATTAGTAACTTTTCCATATTTTTATTATACACATTTTTTGTATTATTTTGCAAATAAATATCCATAATTTGTGCATAAAAAATACCAATCTATTATTTTACTAAAAAATGGTAGAATTTCTTACAAAAACATTAGAAATTTCAAAAATTCAGTGTTTTATTATTTTTATTAAAGAATTCAACAGAACTTAAAAATTTCTGAATTAAAGCACAAATTTTTTTCACAATGAAAAACCACCCAAGCAATTTTTTTGCCGAGTGGTTTAGTTTTATAATCACTTTTATATAATATTATTCCAACTATCACATTCAAATTCTATTAGTGTTTGTTGAAATTTCTTTTATTCTTTCCTATATAGATTTATAATAACTATATGTTTTTATATCTAATAAGAATTTTAATTTT